>JACQWU010000038.1 GCA_016209155.1 Candidatus Desantisiibacteriota bacterium
TCATCAAAGATCAAAGCAGAAGCAGAAACAAGAGAAACTATTAGAAAAAAAATTGAACCCAGACTTACTGAGTTAATTGATAAAATAAATATTATCATTGCGGATATTAAAGGGAAAGAAAAAAAGGAAGTTCTGGTAATAATCGATGACCTGGATAAACCTGGTTTAGAATCAGCAAAAAAAATCTTTTACGATAACTATACCGCGATAACCCAACCATCATGTTATATTGCTTATACAGTTCCAATTTCAATATTTTATGCTCACGAATTTATAGCAATTAAGGAAACAAGATTTTTACTGCCCAATATCAAACTACATACAAAAAATGATAAAATTAATCAATATAAACCAGGATATGACTTGATGAAAAATTTTATTTTTAAAAGAATGAAACGAGAGTTGATTGAATTTGATGCTCTTGATTTAGCTCTTAAAATGGGTGCAGGTGTGTTTAGAGAAACAGCAAGAATCATGCAAATCGCAGCGGATAGCGCAATAGAACATAAGAGAAACTGCATAATACCGGAGGATGTAAAAAGAGCAGAACAAGAAATAAGAAGCGACTTTAAGCGTATTTTAAGATCAGAAGATTATGAGATTTTAAAAGATGTTTGCAGCAACAATGAAATAAGAGGGATAGATAAAATAGGTCATTTACTACATAATTTAAGTGTGCTTGAGTATGTTAATGATGAAAATTGGTGTGATATACATCCCACAATTGAAGAACTTATAAAAAATGATTGAATCAAAAGAAACTTTTGATACACGAGTTTTACGAGTTGGAAATTACCTTGTCCGCGCATACAAGCATAACAAAACATCCATTCTTTTTGCTATGTATCTTAGTGAATTTTTACGAATTGATGTTGAAAAATCTCTTGAAAAATTTCTCATTGAACACGGATTAAAAATTGTTTATGTTGATGCAGAAAAAAATAAAGATATTCCTTCCTATGTTTCATCGATAAATTCTATCAACATTGTTTTTTTAGTACATAACATTGAAAAAGGATTTCCTGAAGTAATACAATTTTTAAATTTTAAGCGTGAAGAATTTGTTGAACATCAGATTAAGATTGTATTCTGGGTTAATGAGCAAGAGCTTGTGCGGATTAGTACTGAAGCACCGGATTTTTTTGCTTTCAGAAATCGCGTGGTTGAGTTTATGGAAACTCCTATAATAGAAGAATTTAGATGGTCATCTCTTGTTGAATTTGCTAAGGAGACAGATTATAAATCTATTGATGAAATCAGGCACAGTATAGACCTGAAGGAGAAATTACTTTTTGAACTTTCATCGGAAGATGAAATAAGAGGATATTTACTTAATTCATTAGGGGTTTTATATGATAAAATTAGTGATTATAAAAAAGCGATAGATTATTTTGAAAAAGCCTTACAGATTACAAAAAAATTTAGCGATAGACAAGACGAAGGTTCAATCCTTGGGAATATTGGTGTTGCTTATATTAATTTGGGTAATAATAATATAGCAATTGAATACTTAACAAAATCTCTGGAGATTAATTTATTCGTGTTTGGAGACAAACATCCTAATGTTGCAATAAGCTACAACAACCTCGGGTCTGCATGGCTTGATCTTGGTAATGCTAATAAAGCTATTGAATTTCAAACAAAATCTCTGGAGATTAATTTACTTGTGTTTGGAGACAAACATCCTGATGTTGCAAGAGATTACAACAACCTCGGGGAAGCATGGCGTAGTCTCGGCAATGCTAATAAAGCTATTGAATATTTAACAAAAGCTCTGGAGATTAATTTACTCGTGCTTGGAGACAAACATCCTAATGTTGCAGCAAGTTACAACAATCTTGGATTAGCATGGAATGATCTTGGCAATACTAATAAAGCTATTGAATATTATACAAAAGCTCTAGAGATTGATTTACTTGTGTTTGGAGATAAACATCCCAAAATAGCAATACGCTACAACAACCTCGGGGCAGCATGGCGTGATCTTGACAATACTAATAAAGCTATTGAATATTTAACAAAAGCTTTGGAGATTTATACATCAACTTATGGAGCTGATCATCCAAAAACAAAAACTATTAAATCAAATCTGGATTTATTAACCAAAAAATAGTATCTCAAACAACCAAACCTCTATTATATTAATAGAAAAAATACAAATAACAAAGAGGAATTTCTTGATAGCCCTATTTTTATGTGATTAAATTATTCAAATTTAATTTATCTATAAATACATATTTTTTAAGAATATGCGATTTAATAAATACTTATCCACATTGAACACAAACCATAGCTGGTTGCTAAATCTATAATAATATCTTAAGCTATTATTATAGATTATTGAAAGTTTTTTTTATCCAAATCGAAATATTTATTGACATTTTATATGGATATTAATAATATATATTTACACTTTTATAGGCAAGTACAGGGGCTTCATGAAAGCATGTATAAAAATCGATTCTGAAATTAAAATAATCAGCGTGCTGTATTTTGGAATGATGAACATTATTGTAATATTGATGAGAGCGATATTCAGGATACTTTGAAGGAAACATTGAAGGAAACATTGAAGGAAACATTGAAGGAAACAAAAACCAATTCATGGAAAACGAGCCCGAAAATTTACTAATAATGATTTAAATAGTAAAGATAAATGGATTTTTAGAGGAGGCATGAATATTAATAGAGCTACATTATTTCCAGGACTTTCTGGATTTGCCGAATCTTTAAAAACACGATTAGCATTTCCTATAATAAATTAAGTACAATGACAAAAAGCGGAGTTGTTTTTATATGAAATATAAAGGGGACAGAAGTGTCTTCCAATAAAAAAAAATTTTTATGCCGCCTCCTGGAATTCCAGAAAACCCAGGGTCATCCCACTCTTTTCAACAGAATTCAATAACGCTTCCACTTTTTTTAAAATATGCGATTCAATAAATAGTCCAAATCGTCTCATCTTTAATATCTACACCCACTACTATATGAATGGGACGTTTGGCACTGGTGTATCCTAATCACATATGTATAATAATTTATTTTCTCTGTGCCTCAGTGCCTCTGTGGTTAAAAATTCTTTTGATTTACTCCGTTCCTTTTATTTTCAATTAATGCCTTAATAGGCCCAAGACCTTTGTGCCCGTTCTGCTCTATGGCTGTCAGTACTGTTCCTCCGCCGGTGAAAAAATAGTATTGAGTGTTATCAACGACAGATAAATAGAGTCCGGGACATAAATTTTTAAATTCCTGAAGAGTGTCTCCGCCGCCGTACATTTTAAGAGCGGTTCTATTTTTGTCTATAGTTCTATCCAGTGCTTCTGAGCCTGCGGGAAAATGCGGGGTATAGCCCATAACAGCATTTACAAATATGGTTTTTGCGTTCATAATTATTTCTTTAACAGAGGAAGTGTTAAATGATTCAGGGTCTATGTCCAGAATGTATCTGTATTTGTTACCACTTTTAAAATCTCTTATAGAGATAGTTCTGTATTTTCCTTCTATTTTACCTTCCAATGTGTCTGATTCAACTAAATAAGGCAGTTCAATTATTTTTTTGTTTATTTTATCCTTTTCAACAAGGTCTAAGGCGGCTGAAATATCACTGTCTGTGACCCCTTCAATTTTAATATTATATTTTGCGCATAAAAATGTGTTATAAATAACCCCGCCTAAAATAAGATGATCGACTTTTTCATAAATTGCGTAAAGCGGTTTAATCTTGGTATCATATTTCGCTCCTGCGACAACAGCCACAAAAGGCCTTCCCGGAGCAAGAACATTATTTAAATTAACAATTTCCTTCTGCATCAGAAAACCCGCGTATGACGGGAGATAATTTGCAATATCATATGTTGAGGCATGAGGCTGCCATGACCCGAAAGCGTCATTTATATAAATATCCGCAAGTCCCGCAAGCTGGATAGCAAGTTTTTCCCTGGCACTATTGCCATTTTCTTCACCGTTAAACCATCGTGTATTGGGAAGATATATACCGCCGATTTTTCGCTCTTTTAAAGCTCTGATAGCAAGATTGATTGATGTATCAATTTCAAGAATTCCAAGTTTTGGATCAATATTAAATTTGCGCGCTCGGCAATATGGTACAAAGTGCCTAAAGTTGAATCTATTCTATACGGATCTTTTATTTTGCCGTCTTTAACAACATTATGATCAAATCTCACAAGAACAACTTTCCCATTCAAATCAGCATTTTGTACCAGCGGCAGATCTTTATCGATTTCCAGAGAGGTCATTATTTATCTCCTATTATAAAAATTCAGAAGTTAAGATTCAAAATTTTGTTATAGATCATCCCTCATAAAGAAGCTCTATATATTTTTTAATACAAGCTCCTTTAAATCTTTAAAATCCCCAAGTTTGTAAAAAATACCTTCAATATTGTATATACCGGTTAATCTTAAAGTTGAAATTTCATCAACTGAACTTAATATAACAGGGATATTCAATTTTCTTTCAAGTTTTAGTTCCTGCAAAAACTCCTCTCCATTCATTATCGGCATTACTATATCGAGGATAATAAGGTCAATATTTTTTTCAGAATCAATAATTGTAAAAGCTTCTTTACCATTATAAGCTTTTAATAATTTTAATCCCATATCGGAAAGAAGTGCTTCATAATAAGACTGGATATCAATATCATCTTCAACAATAAGAACAGTTTTTTTCATGAAAATCCTTTAAAGTTAAAATTATAAATTATAGGTTATAATAATTTGAATCTCCAATCTATATTAAATAATCACAACTTTCTTCCGGAAATTCAACTGTTAAGGTGGTCCCTTTCCCGTGTCCATCAGATTCAAGCGAAATTTTTCCATTTAAATCAGTTATGATAATATGAGCTATATTTAATCCAACACCTATACCTTCAGAAGAAGCTGATGCCTGATAAAAGCGTTTAAATATCAGTTTTTTTTCGTTGTCATTTAATCCTATCCCATTATCAATAATCCTGACGCACACATTTTTTTTGTTTTTTTCAAGTAAAATATTAATATGAGCATTCCCTGATTGATTACGATATTTAATCGCATTATTAATTAAATTTGAAAAAACATGAAAAAGCATTTTTTTGTCTGAATTTATTGTTATCTCCGGTAAAATTTTTTCAACAGAAATATTTTTTGTTTCCAGAATTATTTGATAATCATCTAAAACTTCTATTAATACCTGATCAATACGTGTGGGTTTAATATCATATTTTATTCCTCCGGCTTCCAGCCTGGAAAGAGTGAGAATATTGTTTATTACATTTTCCTGTCTGACAATGCAAACTTCAATTTTGTTTAATATATCATCTATGTGTTTTTCTTTTATTCCCTTATTTGTAAGGTTCTGCTTAAGCAGATCTATCTGCATTTTTTGTTTCGCAACAGGAGTTTTTAATTCATGAGACACATCACGTATCAACCCGTCTTTTATTTTATCCAGTTTTTTAAGTTTCTCATTTTGTTTTTCCAAATCATCTTTAGTTTGTTTTAATAATTTTTCTATTTTACGGCGTTCTGTTATATCCCTGTCAAAAGCTAAAATATATTTATGATTATTAATTTCTATCAATCCTGCGCTAATTTCAACAGGAAATATTGTCCCGTCTTTTTTTCGATGAAAAATTTCATCCTTAATCCATTTTTCGATAAATACGCGTTTAATACGATCACTCGACTCTATGGCTGATTCAGGAGCATCAAGATCGGTTATATTTTTGGTTAAAATTTCTTCCTTTGTATAATCATGCATTAAAGCAGCGGCTCTGTTGGAATCTATTATTTTTCCGGCTTGATCACCTTCAGCTCGTTATTATTGCATCAATTATTCTGCCCTGTTTAGTTACAAGCCTGTATTCATAAGAAGGGACATCTTCTCCTTTTTTGTGTTTATCAAAAGCTTTTTTAATCATTTCAATAGATTCAGGGCAAATTAAAGAAAGGAAATTAAAATCAGGAGCTAAAAATTCTTCGATTTTGTATCCCATGATATGTTCACATGCTTGATTTGTATAAACTATTTTTCCCATTTTGTTTATAAATATCATATTGGGGGATTGCTCTGCAAGGTTTTTGAATTTTTCTTCTGATTCGTACAAGTCTCTCTTAGCTTTTATCTGCGAACTGATATCTTCAACAATTACCATTCCGCCAAGAATAGTGCCATTTTCAGAAATAACAGGTCCAAAGTAAGCCTTAATTATAATAGTCTTTCCGTTAAAGATAGAAGTATAATTACCTTCAAAATAACTTTTTTTACCATGGAGAGTTTCTTTTATAGTCTGGTTCATTGATTTATCATTTATGGATTTTGAAATATTTAATCCAAGAAGTTTTTCTTTTGGAATATTTAAAAGCTTAGCAGCATTATCGTTCAAATCGGTAATAATTCCATTCTTATCAAAATAGCCTATCCCAAATGGTGAATTTTCAAATATCAGGCGATATTTTTTTTCGTTTTCCATTAGTACATCCTGCGTAGCGTGCAAATTACCATTCGCCATATTTAAGGGGCTGTCCAAAAAAAGGTACGGTTTCAGTCATTGTGAGCACATTCGTTTCACTCAGTGTGAACTCCGCGAAGCAATCTAAAGTCCTTATTATACAATGGGATTGTTTCGTCGCTTTGCTCCTCGCAATGACTTTTTGGACAGCCTCCGCTACACAAATCCTCCTTAACCAAAATAAATTTATTTGAGCCGGTCTGTCTGCCACAGAGTTCTTCATTTAAACAAAGATAATATATAAAAAACATTTTGTCAATTTAAACCGGTAAAGAGAGATAAAAAATACCCTGTAACTTTCAGGATTCTTCATAATAAAAAATTTTTTTAATTTTTTTCTTGACATATATAAGGTAAAAGAATATAATTTTAAAATATAATAAATAATGTGCATGAATACTAAAGCAAAAGGTAAAAAAATGAAAAGAATTATTTTTTTTATAACAGTATTTTTTTTAATAATTCTACCTGGCACCAGCAGTGTGTTTGCAATCCCGCAATTACAGCTATATATTGAAAATTCCAGTTACAATAATGAAACATGGCAGATAACATCTCCTGAATTTAATTTATGGGTAGTCGGTGATGTGGAAAAAAAAGGTATAATAAATGATGTTAACCTTGTCACAGCATTCAGCTCCTCTGAAACAGGCAGTATAGAGTTCACTCCAATTCAAACCATGCTATACCCTGATCCATCACTTCCAGGTAATCCTTTAATATCACGAACAGGTTCTGATTCACCTCCGGTTATGGGTGGTGATGAAAAACTTCCAGAACATGGTGTTTATGTGCCTGGTGTAAGCTGGACTACTTATGAACTTGATGATTTTGATCTTATGGATTCACCCGTTAAGAATTATTGTGCACCTGATGAACCTTCGAGCACAGGACAGATTAATGCATATAAAGTTAAAGTAATCGGTTATACATGGGTTCATTTTGATGCTTTTGGCACAATAATTGGAAAAAGAGAAAAAAAAGATTATATTTTTGCTCCATTTTCTCATGATGCCGGTAAATACCCCCCGGTTCCTGAACCTTCAACTATTTTTCTTTTTGGTTCGGGATTAGCAGGACTTATACTCTTTTATAAAAAACGCCTGTAATTCATCCCATGAAATTCCTGAAAAAATTAACCACTGGATATTGAGTTGTTTTTTAATTAATTTTCACCTTTGTTCACTAACCCTGGATTTTGTAGCGGCTGGATTACTATCCAGCTTAAACAAGGCGAATGGTAATTCGCCCGCTACAAATACTATAAATATGCATTTCTCAATTCGTCACCCCAAAATATCTCGACATAAATAAAAAGTTATATTATAATATTTTTTAAAGATTGACACAGCTTCATGGGAGATTTCTATGACCAAAAATAAAACATTAATTCTTGATAAAAAAAGCATAGAAAGTTTAATTGATATTAAAAATTCGATAAAAGTCATTGAAGATACTTTTCGTGAATATGGGATGGGTAAGGTATTGATGCCGGCTAAAACATATCTTGATTTGAAAAAATATTCGGGTGATTTCAGGGCTATGCCGGCTTACATTGAGACTATAGATAAATGTGCAATAAAGTGGGTAAATGTTCATCCGGAAAATAAAAAGTTTCATCTGCCGAGTGTTATGGCAGTAATAATATTGAGTGATCCCGTAAACGGAATGCCTCTTTGTATAATGGAAGGCGGATATATAACTTGTATAAGAACAGGTGCCGCAGGCGGAGTTGCCGCCAAATACCTGGCGCGAAAAGATTCGGAAATCATTGGCATGGTTGGATGCGGCGCGCAGGCAAGAACACAGCTTTTGGCATTAAATATGATTTTTAAGATTAAAGAAGTAAAAGTATGGGGAAATGAAAAAGCTCTTGTACTTAATTTTATTAAAGATATGAAAAAGTTAAACTTAAAATTAATTCATACGGAAAAAATAGAAGATTGTGTAAGAGAAAGTGATATAGTTGTTACAACCACACCTTCAAGAAAACCTATTGTCATGCTTGAATGGCTCAAAAAAGGCACTCATATAAATGCAATAGGAGCTGATGCAAAAGGAAAACAGGAACTTGATCCGGTTATTTTAAAAAACGCCAAAGTGGTTATAGATTCATGGGAACAGGCATCTCACAGCGGTGAAATAAACGTAGCATTAAGTAAAGGAATAATATCAAAGAAAGATATTTTTGCTGATATCGGGGAAGTGGTTTCCGGCAAAAAAAAGGGAAGAACAAATAATAACGAATTAACTGTATTTGATTCAACCGGCCTTGCGATACAAGATGTCGCAGTTGCAAATTTGATATATCAAGCAGCAATCAGAAAAAAAATAGGCAGATGGATTGAGCTTGTTTGAAGAATGGAATGGAAGGAGATTCAATTGAAAAAGGGTTTTATTTTAAGATTAATATCAAATAGCCTCGCAATTATTGTGGTTGCGCATATAGTGGATGGTATTGAAATTCAGGATATCTGGAGTGTTTTTATCGCAGGTTTTTTTCTCGGTGTTGTTAATGCGGTTATACGGCCGATTATTTTATTTTTTACATTACCTTTTACGGTAGTAACATTCGGATTTTTTATTTTAATAGTAAACGGGGCAATGCTGTATATTACTTCATGGCTTGTAAATGGATTTGAGATCAAAAGCTTCTGGGCGGCTTTTATAGGATCAATATTAATAAGTATCTTCAGCAGCTTTTTTAATTATCTTATCGGTGATAAAGGCGGGATAGATGTAATTCATTTTAATACCGGCAGGACTACTCATAATAGAACCAGTAATGAAAATAAAAATAAAATAATTGAAGCTGACTATGAAGTGATAGATGAAGAGAAAAAACAGAAATAATCAGCATATTTATAACTTAAAAAATAAAAAATAAAATTAACCACAGACACTGAGACACAGAGATTAAAAGTCATATATTTTTTTTCATTGCTGCAGGATTTATGGCATGGGATGGTTCTGGATGCAGATAGTGTAAATAATTTTTTACACTTTTGAGAGTCCTCCTACTCATATCGGAAAGCGTGACGCCAGGTACAAGGGGTAGTTATGAAGTTTGTTTACATCGTCGAAAAGCGGTTTTTTTCCGCTCATTACAGTGCGATATGGCGGATTATATTTATCCGCGAACACTTTAAGGCTCTTTGCTTGAGTAATGTTTCCTGACTTGATTTCAATAGGAAATATAGAACCGTTTATTTCTCTTATAAATTCTACCTCGGCAGTGTTCTCTTGCCATGAAAAAAGATTTTTACTATCGAAACACTTAAATTCACAAGCAACGTAATTTTCGGCAAAGTATCCTTTGTATGAACCATAGGCATAGTCTAATATTGTTTTAGGAGGTAGATCGCTCAAAGCACCAAGAATACCCGGATCAAAAAGATAAAGCTTAAAAAAATTTTCTTTTGTATAAGCAGAGAATGGAAGCTCAGCGCGGTTTATAATACCAGATTTGAATATCAATCCTGCATTGATCAACCAATCTATAGAATCGGCCAGTCTGGAATATCTGTTAATGCCAGGAATTATTCCTTTAAATCTGAATCTGGAAACTGACAAATTCTGTTCTTTAGCAAGCTGAGCAGGTATGTTTCTGAATAAACGCTCCAGGTGCATGGCGTTTTGCTTTCCTGAATGTTTTGCCATATCAGCATTATAAGCTATTATAAGATCTTTCTGTTTTTTTCGTACTTGTTCCATGGCGGAAAATAAATCATTTTTATGTAAAACATAGGTGTTAATAACTTCGGGAAGTCCTCCTACAATAAAATAGATTTTAAGTTGTTCCCATAGGTGGTTGTGTATATGGTCCGACACGGTTTGCCCTTTGCTGTAATCACGAAGGAATATATAAGACTTTTGATCTCCTGTACCTCTTAAAAATTCGGCAAAAGAGAAGGGGTACAGTTCAAGGAAGTCTACTTTACCTACGGGGAAGGCTTCGTTGCCAAGGTGAAGCCCTAACAATGAACCTGCTGAGCATATTGCCATTTCCGGCATTTCTTCATAAAAGTATTTCAGGCTGGTGAGAGCTTTAGGTGCGTTCTGGATTTCGTCAAAGAGTATAATGTCATTTTTTGGGTCTATTGGCAGGTTTAAATGAAAACTTAATTCTTTCAAAATCCGTTCAGGAGAAAGGTCAACATTAAATATCGAAGCCAGTTGTTCGTCTTTCTCAAAATTTATATAGTGGACATTCGAAAAATTTGCTTCGGCAAAAGAACGTAAGATATATGTTTTTCCAACTTGACGAACCCCTTTCAAAATAAGAGGTTTCCTATCTTTTTTTTCTTTCCATTGTAATAATTGATTCCAAATAAATCTTTTCATAAAATAAGTATAGCATAAGCAGGACGAATGTCAATAATAATGTCATAAAACAACAAAAAGTGGTACTAAAAAATGTAATAAGTAGACATTTTTATTATAAAATCACAGCAGAGTCATTGGGGTCTCGACTTGACTACAACTTGCAGCTTATTACCCTTGCGAGTGACCTAAACAAACAATATTATGTTACTCAAATGAAGGGCAGGCGCAAGACCTGCCCCTACATTAGGTTTTATTTATTTTATTCAGAATCATATCTACCGGAGTCATATATTTTTTTTCATTGTTGCAGGTTTTGCAGCAGGGGACAACATTGCCTTTTGTGCTTTTGCCGCCTCTTGATAACGGGACTATATGATCCATAGTAAGTTCATCCGATGAAAATTTGCATCCGCAGTAATAACATGTCCCGCTTGCGATTTCGTTTTTCCACCATTGAGTTTTCTTTAATTCTCTGGCTTTGGTTTTTTCTCTGGCAATATGTTTTGAATCTTTTTCAATATCAATCCATTGAGACTGTGACAAATATTTTTCCTTATATTATACAGTTTTTATGTAGGGCAAGCATTTATGCTTGCTTTAAATTACCTTAGTAGCAAGGCTAAAGCCTTGC
>JACQWU010000039.1 GCA_016209155.1 Candidatus Desantisiibacteriota bacterium
TAATTCTTCTAATACTTTTATTTATTCTTCAAATTAAAATGATTGCAAAAGAAACTATTAATTTTTCTGAAGAATATGTTAAATTTAAAAAAGCAAAAGATTCTGCTTACGAAAAGCATATAAACGGAAATTATAAAGATGCAATTAAACAATATGGAAGTACTTTATCTAAATTGCAGGAATTACTTGATAAAAATAAAGGATTAATAGAAAAAAACATACAAAATGATTTGATAAAATTGCAAAGAAACTTAAGCCTATGCTTAACAAATGATGGTTTTTTTATTGTTGATAAAGATACAAATAAAATTAAAGATTTTTCATTCCCGGACAAAATTGACAATATTATTGCAACAGCTTTAATAATCCAGGATGATATAAAAGTCTCTCTGACCTCTTTAGCTTCTTCACCTATTAATCTTACTCTGGTTCTTGGCTATGGATGGATAGACATAAATGGAGATTATGGAGTAGATACTATATCCTCTATTGAAATCGATTTAAAACCATCTATTATTTATGAGGCTACTTTTAAGGGGATTCCACCTGTTAATGAAGATACTAAAGAAAAAACTTATTCTTATCCCGGAGTATTTTTAATTTCATCAGGAAATGAAAAAAAACAGAAAATTAATATTCAAGGAATAAAAAATGATTTTATATTTTTTACTAATTTATCTCAATACTATCAATTGCAATCCAAACCAGCTTTTACTATTAACATAGCACAGCATGTAAAAAAAAATAATATTGAATATAGATTATACATAAGAAAAACAGCTCACACTATCAATAATAAGAAAGTGAAATTAAGTTTAAAAATAAATCAAGGGTTATAAAAGATTTTCCTGTTGAACTAAAAGCAGATATATCCGAATTAACAGAAATTGATTTATTGGATTTAAGTGCTATGCTTTTAGAAATTACAGATAATCCTCCTGTAACATTTTTTATCCCGGGTCAATCAGTTTTTCTTGTTGATAAAAAAACAAATTTTGAATCAAATGAAATTATTATACCGGAACAAAAAAGAATAACTCAATTGCCTGAAGATACTACTGAAAATAAAGTAAAAAATTTAATCAATAAACTTAAAATTAATTATTGGAATGTATCATATAACGCGCAGATTGATCTTATCAAGATGGGAAACGATGCTGTTCCTTTTTTATTAGATGAAATAGAAAATGACACGGAATTAAGAAAACAAGCTTTGCAGGTAATTACCGGAATTGGTATCCAAACAATTTCACATATAAATAAATTTTTAAGCAAAAATACTATTCATATAGATCTCTTATTATATGAAGATTTAGCTAAAAGTTACGGGGATATTGGACTGGAAGCATTAAATCCGCTTATGGAGCTTACAAAAGAAAAAAATTTGAGTAAAACCGTTTTTGTTTATAAAGCTTTAGAAGCCATAAATGATAAATCAACGGGTACATATCTTGTTTTAATTTTAGAAGATATGGATAATGGATTATATGTATTCCCTATAGATGAAAATTACGATATTTTAATAAGTAGAGAAAACTATCTTAAAAAAAATATAATACATACTCTGGGAGAATTAAAAGAAAAAAAAGCTGTTCCTATACTTATATCTCTTGTTAATAAAAACCAAAATAATTCTATACTTGAAGAAATTGCTTTTGCACTTAAAAGTATTCAGGATCCATCATCAATTAATTCTCTTATCTTTCTTGCTGATAAAGGGTATTCTAATGCAGTCCTGGGACTTTGCAGTATGAGAGCAAATTCTGCTCTGCCATCATTATTGAAAAATTTTACTAATTTTCCAGGTGTTTGCCAGACGGAGATACTTAAAATGTGTGTAGAAATTGGAGATGCATCAATATTGGATAAGCTTTTGAAACTTGTTGATAATAAAAATTTAAATCCAAACGTTAAAACTAAAATTGATTTGGCAATTGAACATATTATAAATAAAATGAAATGATTTATCTGAAAGCTCATTAATACTTATGAGTACGGGAATGTTTATCGAATTTTATTTTATAATAAATTTAGATTAAATAATATATTTACACAATATATCTTCAGGCAAAAAATTTTTAAGTTCACTCAAATATTTTTTCCAGTCTTCTTTTTTATCTAAATTATTATAAAGCTGTTTTATTTCATTAAGACAGTTATTAATCATTTCGCAATGCGATTCTTCTTTACAACTTGAGGAAAAGAATTTAAGAATTTCTTTATAAAGGATTAGGGTATCTTCAGGAAAATCCTTTTTTGTATGTTCTGCAACCAAATATTTTTCTTCAATACTTATTTCCGGCAAGAGCGCAATTTCCAGCACATCCTCAATACGTTTTTCTTCCAGAAAGATTTCTATTAGTAAATCATATTGATTATTATCTCTTAAAAATTTTATAATTTTGGAATTGTATTCCCGTGAATCAGGATAAAGTGAAAACATTTTTTTAATTTTGAAATAAACATTTTTGTTTTTTGTAATATACAAGCTTTTTGTTCTATACGCAATTGCCTTTAAAAATTCATTTTGTTTTTCATATATCTCTGCTAATTTTTCAAAATACGCACCATGATTATCAGAATCATTATGAATTCCCTGAAAACAATATAAAACTGCATCATTCAAATTATTCTGTCTTATTGCAAAATTTATTAATCGCAGGTAATCATCAAGTCCATGAAGTTCGTTTAAGGCTAAATTAAGATATTTTTCATCATTATTATTTTTTTCGTAAAAATTTAATAATAGTTCAACAATCATTAATCTTTCATTTTTTATTAAGGAATATTGAGTATTAGATAAATATGCATCGGATTGTTTCTGGATTATATCTTTAAGATGAATACCCAAAATATTTTCTATGAAATCTTTTTCTAAATTTGTTTTATCAATAAATTTATGTATAAAATCCTGCAAAAAATAATCATTACTGACAGGTAAATTTGTAAAGAAAGTGAAAATTTCTTTTAGTTTTTCCTGTGTGAATGAAGATTGGGTGATTAAGTTAAAATAATTTTGTTCTATATTTTCAGTAAAAGATCTGATAGGAGAATCAGAAATCCCTATTTTGCTTAAATATATAAATAAATTATCAAATAAAGCTCTCCATGTTTTTTCTATCTTATAAATATTTTCTTCATTGATTATTATTTGCAGTTTATCTATTAATTCAGAAATTTTTTTAATTAGTTCTTCAGAAGTCATTTCCTGAGAAAAAATGTTTTCTATCTCTTTTATGTAAATATCTTTTTTCTCTTCTTCATTACTTTTTTTGTTAAAAAATTTAAACATTTGATTATTCCCTAATTTATGCCGGATTAGCAGTTCTCCTTATAAATTACTTTCTTCTTAAGATATTTAAATTAGGATTACTATTAAAACATGAAATTAATAAAAAAGTCAAATATTTATTTTGACACCAAAAAAAATCGCAGAACACAAGAGGTATCTCAGGATATATGCATAATTTTAAAACTCTGTGCCCTGCGGCTAATTTATTTATTCAAATTAAAAATTTAAAAGCTGAATTTACCTCCTGCGTAAAAAGATCTGCGCTCTGTTTCGAATCCTTTTATTTCTTCATATTTTTTGTCAAAAAGATTATTAATTTTTGCAAAAAGGCTAAAATTATTATTTATATCAAATGAAGTATTAAAATTAATCACCGTATAAGGGCTCATTCTTTTTTTATTGTCAGCATCTATAAAGCGGTGTCCGACATATTTACTGTTAAGATTAATATTCCCCTGTTTTACATATTTCCAATTTATATAAGCTCCTCCTTGATGCTCCGGTCTTCTGATTAATTTTTTACCCGAATCTTTATCTTTGGTATCCATATATGTGTGATTAATACCGGTTGTGAAATTTTTTGTCTGGTTTAAGGAAATTTCCGTTTCAATTCCTTTTGTTTCTGCCTGTCCGATATTTTTATATTTCCATGAATTCATATCAAAATCAACCATATCCTTATAAGTATTATTGAAATATATAATATTACAAGAAAGGATATTTCCTAGAAATTTTTTCCCTATTCCGAAATCATAGCTTACGCTTTTATCCGGCTTAAGATGTGGATCACCGATTAGTCCGCCTCCATAGTTTTCTATAGAATAAAGCTGATAGAGTGAAGGTGCTTTGAACCCTGTTCCATAATTGGCGAAAAATCTTGTCTCTTTTGATAAAAGATAAGCAGTTGATAATTTATAAGTTGTTACAACTCCAAAAAAATTATGATCATCAATTCTAAAACCCGGAGTAATAAAAAGTGAATTTTGTAATTTAATTTGATCCTGAAAATAATATCCTTTTGTATAGATATCTTTTTTCCCAAACCGGCTGTCGTCCCATAAAAGATCTCTTACAACAGATTCTCCGGTCTCAATATTATATTCAAAACCGGCTGTCAGAGTATTCATTTTTGATATAATAAAATTATTTTGCCATTCAAATTTTTTATCTATTCCTTTATACCAGCTATATGAACCTTCCCCTGTATCGATACTATCTTCATCATCATCGTATTTTCTTATAATATCAGAATACGATAAAACCAGTTTATGATTCCATTTTGGTTGTAAGATTTGTGTGAAATCAATTTTAGAAGCTATACTTCTGCTTCTTATTTTATTGTTTGGGTCATCTTCATTTGCTCCATCATCAATATCTGTATCAGCATCTGTAATACGCATAAAGAAATTTATTTTTGAATTATCTTGAAGTTGATATCCTAATCGTGATGAAAAAGTTGTATTTCTATAACCATCTTTTTCAAAGGATTTACCACTTGCATTAGAAATACCTTCAGAATCAAGCTGAGAGAAGGATATGGAATAGTTCATTTTTTTTGCCTCACCGGAGAAACTGAGTGATTCTTGAAAAGTTTTATTTGCTCCTGCCTCGGCTGTAATCTCAATCCCGGGTTTATCTGTACCTTTTCTGGTAATAATATTAATTACTCCGCCTATAGCATTTGAACCATACAAGGTTGATTGAGGACCACGTATAATTTCTATCTGTTCAATATTATCCAGAGTGAGATGAGCAAAGTTATATGCTCTGTCGGGCGAGATTGGATCATTTAACTGTATCCCATCAACTAAAATAAGTGTTTGTCCTGGTTTTGAGCCGCGAAGATATATGTCTGTCAATGATCCAAGACTGCCGCTTTGGACGACAGTTACTCCGGGGACACTGCGCAAAACTTCTGCCACAGTTCTTTTACCTGTTTCTAATATCTCATCTTTAGTGATTACAGTTAATGAACTTCCTATTTCAGTTTGATAAGTTTCTGTTTTGGTTGCTGTTATAACGATTTCACCAGGGGCATAAAAAAGCGGTGTTTTTTCTTCTTCTGCAAATGCTGCGTTAAAAATAGTAGTAATAAATAATACGAATAAAATAAATATATTTTTTTTCATTTTTTTCCTTCCCTCGAGAATACTTCCCTCTATATGCAGTCGTCCGGGCTCATAAGTCTTTATGCCTTATATTACCGTTGCGGGGCAGCGTTCTGAATCTTACAGAAACTTCCTCTGCATACATGGATAAGTTATTTGATTTTTATGTTTTTAAATTTATGCTAACAAATTACAGGTAATACTTTTGAAAAATTTTTTGCCTCCTTCTTTTTAAATTAATAATCAATCCCTTTTCTTCCCTGAATACCCGAATCATAAGGATGCTTGATATTTTCTATTTCGCTGACCAGATCGGCTTTATGAATAATATTTTTTGATGCGCTTCGTCCTGTTAAGATTAATTCCAACTTCTCAGGTTTGGTATTAAGTATATCAATAACTTCTTCTTCTTTTAAAAATCCATCACGGATGGAAATAATTATTTCATCCAGAATTAAAACATCATATTTATTTTCAATATAAATTTTTTTAATAAAATTAATAGCTTCAAGACATTCATCTTTTACTTTTTGTGAATTGATATCTTTATCAAAAAGCGGATGCCCTTTAGCAAAACCGAAAACATCGACTCCAAGCTTTTTTAAAGACGTATGTTCTCCATGTCCCCATCTGTCAGGTTCCTTATGAAAATAGATATAGCAGACTTTTAGATCATATGCGCGCGCTCTTACAGCAAGACCTACTGCTGATGTGGTTTTCCCTTTTCCATTACCCGTATAGATTTGTATGAATCCTTTTTTATTTTCCATCTCAAACCTCCTCATTATATTAATACCAGAATTTAAACACAGAGAACTCAGAGGATTTTAAATACCAGAATCTTGCTCTTCAGATTCAGAAAATAATTTTTTCTCAGTGTCCTGTGGTAAAATCTTTTGCGGTTTCTTTTCCCCTTCCTGAAACCAGAAAAACATAAGGTTTAAGTGAAAGAGGATTTTCTTTTACTATTACTGTTGTTCTATATACTTCTTCAATAATTGAATAAGTTAATACTTCCTCAGGTGATCCGTTTTTATACATGGAACCGTTGTTTAGCAAAATTAATTTTTCACAATACTCACCGGCTAAATTGAGATCATGCAGTATCATGACAACTGAAAGCCCGAGTTCTTTGTTCAATTTATATATAAGATCCATTATTTTTACCTGATGGGTAATATCAAGATGAGATGTCGGCTCATCGAGAAAGAGTAAAATAGGTTGTTGTGCAAGAGCGCACGCAATATGTACCAGTTGTCTTTCTCCTCCGCTCAATTGGTTGAGTGTTTTGTCCCTGAATTTTACAACATCAGTAAGATGCATGGCATGTTCCGCAATATCTATATCGTTTTTTGTTTCAATAAACTGAAAATTTTCAAAATGAGGAATCCTGCCCATAAGAACAAATTCTTCTACTGTAATAAAATTTGCAGGTGAATCCTGAGTGACGATTGCTATTTTTTTTGCTAAGTCTTTATTTTTTATTTCCCATATGTTTTTTCCGTTAAAAAGAATTTCTCCTTCTTTCGGCGGCAATAAACGTGTCATAGCATGCATAAAGGTTGTTTTCCCTGAACCATTTGGCCCGATTATCCCTATACGCTCACCGCAGTTCATTTTAAAATTTATATTTTTTAATAAAAATTTATTGTCATAACCGCAGGTCATATTTTTAATTTCAAGCATTTTCCCCTCACAAAGTTCTTTTTTTGGTAATTGCATAAACAAATAGACTTCCGCCAAATATTCCTGTTATCACTCCGACAGGCAGTTCCAGAGGAGCAATTATTGTTCTCGCTAATGTATCACATAGTATGAGAAAAATTGCACCGCACAGATATGAACATATTAAAAGAATTCTATTGTCATTTCCAACAAGCATTCTTGAAAAGTGGGGGACAACGAGCCCGATAAAACCTATCATGCCGCATATTGAAACACTTAATCCTGTGAGAATTGAAGAGATTAAAAAGAGTAGTCTTTTTGTTGTTTCAGTATTAATACCTAAATGCTGAGCATTGTCTTCTCCAAGTGAAAGTGCGTTCAAGCTAATACTAAGTGAATAAGAAGCCAGAAGTCCGATCACTGAAATTAATACAGAAATTTTTATAAGCAACCAATTTGGTTCTTCCAGAGAACCCATCATCCAGAAGATTATACCGCGAAGATCTTCTGCCCCGGACACCGCCATAATAAGCATAACAAAAGATGATGATACAAAGCTGATCATAACTCCGGTTAATAAAACTTCATAAATTTTAAATAACCCCCTTTTTATATTTAAGAAATAAATTAGTATAATTACCATTCCCGCACCTAAAATTCCCAAAACAGGCATTGACAGGATTCCGAATTTATTTGTAAGCTTAAAGGATATTCCAAGACAAACTCCTAATGCGGCTCCACCTGAAATCCCGAGAGTATATGGTTCAACCAGCGGATTTACAAACATTCCCTGAAGGATTACACCTGCAATGCTTAGCGCTCCTCCGATAGCAAATCCCAGAATTATCCTTGGTAGCCGGATATCAAAAATAATACTCAGTTCTACGCCGGTATTTTTATCAAAAAAAAAAGATATTATTTTTCGCAAAGGAATTCCTGATGCACCGACACAGAGCGAAAAGATACCGGTACAAAGAAGGATAATAAAAAGAATCATTATCAATGTTATCCATTTAATTATTTTTTTATTTATTTGCATGATTGAATATCTCTACCAACTTTTTTAACGTTTCTACAAAGCTTACAGGTGTCGGGCTGCATAAACTGTAAGCATCAAGTATATAAATGCGTTTATTCTCTACTGCATTTATAGTTTTATATTTGTTCCAGATATTTTTCTCATTTTCACTTATAATCCCCATGTTTATAATAATTATTACATCAGGATTCTGTCCAAGTACATCCTCACGGCTACATAAACCCGTTTCTGTTCTGGAATAAATATTAATGCCACCGGCAAATTCAATGAAATCATTAATAAATGAATCTTTTGTTATAGTAAAAAGAGGTTTTGCTCCAAGTTGAATAAAAACTTTTGGTTTTGTTTGATGTTTAATGGTTTTTTTTATCAAATCAATTTCTATTTTTGTTTTTTTTATAATTTCTTCTGCAGTATCTTTTTCACCGGTTAAACTGCCCAGCTTAAGAAATTGACTGCAAAGTTCAGTGAAATTTTTAGCTTGAGGAAAATTTATATTTTTTATGCCAAGGTTGTTAAACTTTTCTTTTGCTTTAATGTTTGTTAAAGGTGTTGTTATTACTAAGTCAGATTTAAGACTCAATATTTTTTCTATATTTACATCAATAACTGTTCCAACTTTTTCTTTCTTTTGTGCATCAGGCGGATTAAGACAATATGTTGTTACTCCTATAATTTTGTCCTGTGCGCCCAGAAGATAAAGCTGCTCAGTTATAGAAGGGCTAAGAGATATTATTCTTTCAGGATAGATATTTTTACTATATGCTATAGAATTAGTATATAATAAAAATAATATAAGTAAGAATAATTTTATTTTACAATTTGACATTGTATGTAATCCCTTCCGAAGTTGATTTACGATTTTGTAGGGGTTCGATTCATCGAACCCGCTAACGGGCTTGATGAATCAAGCCCCTACAATAAAAACATATGTTTATAATTCATTTACGTAAAATTAATCCAATTAAAAGTATTACTACTTCTGCCATTTCGCTTACTGCACCGATTGTATCACCTGTCATGCCATTAATTTTTTTCTTTATATAGGTTATTATAAGCAAAATAAAAATTGTAGATAAAGATAGCAATATAATTCCCCATATCCCTTTTAATAATAAAAAAATTGCAAAAGTAAAAACAGTTCCAATTAAAAATTCTTTTTTTCCGCAGTATTTAATGAAATTTTTCCCTTTCCCGTCTTTTCGCGCATAATCCGATGTAAAACATGAAAGAACCTGTGTCCATCTTGCAAATGTTGTCATAAGTATTAAATATTTCCATAAGTTTAACGGTAAATAACTCACCAAAATCGAAAACTTTATGAGCATAAGAACAACAATCCCAATTATCCCCATAGCGCCGACATGGCTATCCCTCATAATTTCAAGAGATCTTTCTTTAGTCCTAAATCCATATAACCCATCACAGGTATCAATAAATCCATCCAGATGAATGGCACCTGTTATAATAACTGACAGCAAAATAATAATTGCCGCCATTACCATATTGGGGAGAAAGTTTGAAAATAAAGTAATAGAAGCGAGCAAGGCTCCTATAGCAAGTCCCACCAGAGGGAAATAAATTATAGATTTACCAAAATCAGCATCTTTTAATTCCGATTTGATTTTTATTGGCAATATAGTCAGAAATTGAAACGCAATTAAAAATAAAGTCATTAATCACCTCTTCAAGAACAAACAAAAAAACCCCTGATATTAAAATTCAATATCAAGGGCTGCATCCTGCTTAGCTTGGCCCTTCCGCGAGGCACGTGATTCTTCTTTTAGCAGTTAGGTCTTCTGGCTCTCGGATCATGCTAATTTCCACGCCTTCCCGTACTTTACATCTTTGGTACAGTGGCATATGTGGATTTCGTCCCCGATAACAGCGGCGGGACCGCACCCGGTTTAAACGGGTTTCCCTTTACCTGCTAAAAATATTATATTATTATTCTATAATAATAATAAATAACTGCATTGTCAAACAAAATTATACAATTACACAATTATAATATATTTTCCAGTTGCATGCGTTATATTCAGCAATTCCGCAACGGAATTAAAAAAATCAATAAAACATAAGGTATTATAAGGGAATTAT
The DNA here is from genome assembly GCA_016209155.1 of Candidatus Desantisiibacteriota bacterium. Lineage (GTDB taxonomy): Bacteria > JACRDZ01 > JACRDZ01 > JACRDZ01 > JACRDZ01 > JACQWU01. The sequence continues at coordinate 10,205 of JACQWU010000039.1, forward strand.
GGATTTTTTAACAATATAAATAAATCATGCAAATTCTCGAGGGTAATTTTAATGGTTTTTCTATCTTCAGGAGACACTGATGGCGGCGATTTTTTTAGATTTAAAACTAGGATATATAAATCAATAAATCAATATTTTATTTATGTGGCAGGCAGAGGAACAAGCCATATTGCGACAAAATTGCAAGATGCAAGAGAAGTAAGAAATTGTATTGCAATAGAAATAAGTGAAAATTTGGAACGTAGCTGTGGTTTTATATTTAATTTATGGAAACTTTGTATTAACACAAAAGCAATAAATAACGTAAGTAAAAAATTGATAATAGCATTTGGCTCATGTTTAAAACAATGATTCATATCCCAATGATTACCTAAATCATTAAAAAGATCATTTTCAATATCCCATCTATCATGACCGGCTTGCCATAATAATTTTGTTGGTAATATATATGATGGTATAGTTGTTGCCCACCACCAATTATGTTCTTCTAACTCTTCAACCCATTCATTACCTTTTCGTCTACGTTTTATTTCTTTTTCTTCTGAATGCAAAACGCGTATTTTTTTATTAACTCCATCCATGCTCTCAAATCCTTCGCAGTCCCATATTTTTGCAGTTAAATTTTTTTCTTTTAAAATTATCGGTTTCATTGTCTTAAATATACCTTCTGCGTCTTGCATTAAAATACGTCTTTCACTTTTTAAAACTGCAATAACATGTTTTTTATGTTTAATACAAAAATTAAAAAAAGGCGCTTCAAGATAAAGACCATCGCCTACTATGCCATCAAAAAATTTGGAATAATTTTTAAATACTCTTTCTATCAATCGTTTACCGGCAATAACTTCTCCTTCTCCAGGTTGTATAGGTTCAACATCAAGCGGCAATGCTAAATCAAATCCTATTAAGTGGCAGGCTACCACTCTGTGATAATATTCAATAACTTCTTCATCGTTAACTGTAATCTTTCGTGTAAGACATTTATCGCAACATCGACAACGGCTGCTGAATAATTCATGTCCATCTATAGCTACAAAGCGCATTGGCCAATTTGTTTTAAGTCTTTTATTCCTTTTAAGTTTATGATTTATTTTACATAAAAAATTTCTAATATTATCTGTATCCATTTTTGTGAATACCCTTCCAATACTATCTCCGCTTGGTTTCCTTTTACCTATCAGCTTCTCCATTCGTTTTGGTAAATGTAGTTCTGTATCAACCGCGTTAAGTGAGCTTAACCGTAATACAAACATAAACATCCCACTTAACCAAATACTTTTTGTAGGAATTTCCGGTAATTCTCTATTATCTTTTATGTTTTGGATTTCTTTCCCAAAATTAAATACCTTATTAATGTAATCGCAAAATCTTTTAATCATTTTGTTTTGTATTTTTTAATTTTATTAAACGATTAATATGATAATCAGAAATAATATCTATCGAATTCATAATGTCCTTATATGTTTTTACCCAAGAGTGGATATCTTTTTCAAATTGCTTAGGAACACAGACCATTTTTCTTTTTCCTTCATGTTTAATAGATAGATATGTGGAAAGATGTTTTTCCCCGGTAGTACATTTGCATTGTGGTTTCCCGCACTTACGACCACTTGTTACCACACCTCCTTTAACAAATGGGTAATAATTAACAAGCTTGGTTAATTTTGAACGTGCATCTCTTTCCTTCTGTGGAATGAAATTTTTATTCTTCATTTTTGATATCTCCTTTCTTACATTCTATATTATGTAAGAAAATAATCAAAAAGTCAAGCAAATAATGAATGCGAATTTGCTTTTTTTTTAATTAAAGTCAGAAGTGATGAATTTTATTGGGTTTTTTTATATATTTTGTTTTTGTTGCGGAATTGCTGCGTTATATTAATGAAATATAATATTTTTATTATTTGTTTGTCAAAGCGCATACGTTAAATATTAAAGAAGGAGATAGTTATGATAAAAAAAATTGTAAAAAAATACAATTTGAATGATTCCTTTCAAATAGGATCAGATATGAAATACTGGTTAACAAAATCTCCTCAAGAACGTATTGCAGCTATTGAAATATTAAGGAGGCAATATAATGGAAGTACAGAAAGACTTCAAAAAATTGTTAGAGTTATTCAACGCAAGCAAAGTTGAATATGTTATTGTTGGAGGTTATGCGTTAGCTTTTCACGGAGTGCCACGCTATACCGGAGATATAGATATTGTAGTAAAACCAGACAGAGAAAATGCTCAGAAAATTTTAAATGCACTCAAGGATTTTGGATTTGCCTCATTAGATTTATCAATTACGGATTTTTCTTTACCGGGAAAAGTAGTTCAACTTGGAGTACCTCCGGTTCGTATTGATATAATAACTTCATTAACCGGACTTACCTGGGAACAAATTGCATTAAATCGGATAGAGGGTGCATATGGCAGCGTTCCTGTATATTATATTGGGAAACATGAATTTATTATAAATCAAAATATTCCTCGAGGCTCTCAGACTGGGTCAAATCAATTTATTTAGTTATGGA
>JACQWU010000333.1 GCA_016209155.1 Candidatus Desantisiibacteriota bacterium
TTGAACTTCATTTACAAGAACTAGTTGAAGTGTCGGCCCTTCAGGCGCATTTGTAATAATAAAACTCTGAGGCATTTCCGGGTTTGGGCTAATTGGAGTCAACCATTTCATCCATGGCTCAGATGGTGAAAGTCCCCAACCCTGAATCCATAATTCACCGTATTCTTCTTTCCAATTTTTATTAAGAAATGTCTGCATTGCACTATTTTCAACACCTTCAATCACCAATGGAACTCCGTCTTTTTGATATCTTCTCAATTCTTTTATACAGGCTTCAGGATTCTCAGAACGTTGATTAAATAATTCATGAAACCTTGTTGAATTAATTTTTACTAATTTGAAACGATCATAAAGCTTAAACACCAAATCGTTATCAGCTTCATTGCCGTCATCTAATGCTAATCCTGTGGCATTATAATCTGTAAGAATGTTACAAAATTCCGCCGCATCAGAAGGAAGAGTTTTTTCATTTACTTCTAAAAGATTCTTTCCATGTTCGGGCTAAATTCTGTAAATCCTGTCAAAATATTTTGTTTATATTAAAAATACTGCTCCATTTTGAAACATAATCTGCAACTCAATATTAACAAATATGTTTCAAATTTAAACACTCCAAATAACAACTAAAATATATCCTAATAAAATCAAGGTTTCTTATATTTATGTATTTTGGCATACCATATGCATATTATAAAGTGTTCAATGTAATATAAATCTATTAAAAGGAGGTGAACAGATATGAATATAGTGAAATGGCATCCCGGAAAAGATGTTGTTAATTTACGCACCGAACTGGATAAAGTTTTTGGGGATCTCTTTGGCTTATCAACTGATACTACTTTTGATAGTTGGGCACCTGCTGTGGATATTGAAGAAACAGGCAATGAATTTATTGTAAAAGCAGAAATCCCAGGTCTTAAACAGGAAGATATAAAAGTTACCCTTAAAAATGATACTCTGACAATCAGCGGCGAAAAACAGCAGGAAAAGGAGGATAAACATAAAAATTATCACAGAATTGAAAGAAGCTATGGAAGCTTCAATCGTTCTTTCTATTTGCCATCAAAAGTCGTAGAAGAAAAAATAAAAGCAACTTATAAAAATGGCGTTCTTGAAGTTGTTATTCCTAAATCAGAGGAAGCAAAACCAAAAGAGATCGCAATCGATGTAAAATAAATTTAAAGAGCTAATGGGATTATCTATCTCATTAGCTCTTTTATATCATTTATTAGTATTGAACTTTTATATTAATAACTATTTCTTTTGATTCAAGAATGAATTTTGAATCTGAAAATTTTGGAGGCCCGAATTTATTTACAATATTATTAGAAGCTCCATATCCTTCTTTTGGGATGCCCAGCCAATTCGAGTCCATATCTCCGCTTGAATTTTCATCATGTAAAATTGCGGCCGCATAAGCGCCGTAAGGAATATCAGCTATAGCGGTTTCTGCTTTTTGATTTTTTATTTTTATTATTTGAGTTTTGAATGCTTTATCAAATTTATCAGGGAAACCATCTTTGGATTTATAAACAGCAATACGCACATCCCCTTTATCATTGCGGAATTCCGCCATCTTTATTATTATACCGCCTCTTGAAGCTATTTCACCGGAAAAAATAGTTAAAGGTAAAAAACATAAATAAATAAAAATAATTTTTTTCATTTAAATCTCCTTTAATTATGTGTTATTCAACTGTTACTATGTTATATACTTCTTCCTGTCCTTTATCTGAAAAATATTTTAGTTTATATTTTCCTTTTGATAATCCCCTGGGGAACTTTAATTGTATTGTATCAGATTCTAATGAATCAAAGAATTGAATTTTTATTGGATTTTTGAAAACCAGTATTCCTTTACCAGAATCAAACATAAATATATATTTATCAGATACCTTAATTCTGTCCGCATAGTAAAAAGACGGGAATGTATCGATTATATAGGGATTCGCATTGTCTTTTATATTCATAATTGTAAAGCCCGATCCTGTACTGTAAATATAAAGATAATCTCCATTTATATCAAAATCATTGAAATTCTGTTTTATTCCAATTTCTTTTATTAATTTAGGATTTGAAGAATCTTTAACATTCAATACATGGATGGCTTTTGAAAAAGCAATAAATGCAAAATCATTTTTTAATACAATTTTCAAACCTTCACATGGATAACCCTTAATATCCTTCCCATATTCACCAATGCGAAGCGGATATTGTTTATCTGATATATCAATCATTTCAAGACCGCTCACATGACCTTTTTCAGCTATATAAGCAATATCGTTTTTTATTTGAATATCAACCAGATTCCCTTTAGTTTTATATCCGCCGCTAAAGGCAGGATTTTTGGGATCCGAAATATCTATAATAAGAAGATAATAGTTATTCTTTTCTTCTTTATTTGAATTTTTTTCTCCAATTGTAAGATAAGCAAATTTATCATCTGCAAAAATACTTATCGGATATCCCTTTTCACCCGCAAATCTTGGTTTGTAATTATATTTAGACAGGATTTCAATATTTAAAATATCATGAATACTTGCAATGGTAAATCCATTTTTATCTACAATATAGATAAGCTTATCTTTAATAAACATTTTCATTCCGTTTAAATCTTTATTGCTTGCTATGAGTTTAAAATTATCATCAATATCATATATTTTTAATCCATCAATAATACTTATCAGATAATGTTCAAATATAATCATATCTTTATCAGGAGTTTCCGAATTTTTATCGAGAGTTGTTTCATATAGCGGGTTAAGGTTTGCTATGGGTTCTCTATTAATAGTAAGTCCTCTATCATTTTCAATAAAAAAAGTATTATCCTTTATCGCAAAAGCATCCGCTGCGGAGTCTGAAATTTGCTTGCAAATAATCTCATTAAAATGCCCTGCATTTTCTTCAAATACTCTAAGATAATTTTTTTCCCCATTGTCTTTAAAATGTTTTAATTGTAATGCATATATTTTTTTATTTTCATATTTTACGGATAAAATTTTTTCCGCTGAAAATTCATTTGTTATAATATTCTCTGTTATTTTAGGTGTAGGGTTAAATTTAACGACATCGATTGATTTTTCTGTTACAATAAAACTTCTATGATTATTCGTATCAATGATAAAATCATTATAGTTTCTGCTTAAATTAAAATTTTCTGAAAATGTTTTTAAAAAATAATTTTTCAATAACGGATTGTTATCTTTTAAATTATATTCATACAATTCCAATACCATATTGCTAAATGCAGGGATGTAAAATTTATTATTAAAATATCTTATAGATCCCAGTTGATTATTTATCTGTATATTATTAATAAATTTGATATATTCAGGTGATGTATAATCGTAAATATTTAATCCTTTTTTACTTAAAATCATTATTTTTTGCCTATTAGCATTGGCAATAATATCCGTTATTTCGATTCCGGACAAATAAACAAATACTCCCTGAATTGAAGGATTCTCGCGCTTCTCGCTGATTTTAATATCGTCTATTTTAATAATATTACGTATATCTTCAATATTTAATATTCTGACACCATATTTTTCATCAACAAGAAATAACAATCAAACCCTGCTCGCGGTCAGCAATATAGGCAATATTATTTTTGATTTCAATATACTCTATATTTCCTGAAAAAGAAAAAAAGTTTTTAACCTCCACCTTCTCAGGATCAAAAAAATCATAACTGGTTATTCCTTCTTTTACCTGCCCATAACCCGGCTCACCTGTTCTTTCAAAAAAATTCTTTCTAAATACTTTATATTTACTTAAATCAAGTTTAAATATGTCATTCTTGTTCAATTTTTTTATTGAATGATTTTCATCAATTGCGAATATTTCGGACCTCTGCTTACTTGAAAAAGTAAAAAAATACTTATCCATATAAAAAATAAACTGACAATCATAATTTAATTTAAACATATCAATATACTTAGGATTATTATAGTCATCAAAATTAAATACTAATAAACGTTCTTTTTCCTCGTTTCCCTCAAAAATACTCATGTTTAGTGAAATAAATAATAAATCTTTTTGAAATGTATAATATATTGGAGGGATGGGTATATTAGTATTACTTTTCTCCAAAATTAAATTGTAATTTTTATAAATGGAATTATCTTCAATAAAATTAGATACATCTTTAATTGCAGGATTTGCCGGATTTGTTATATCTATTGATATGATATTAATATTTTTATTTGTCTGTTTATTTAACCTTGCTTCCAAATTATAATTAGTCACCAATAATTTCTTATTTCTATATCCGGCAAAATAATACATATTTTTATTTAAATCTATTTTTGAAATTAATTTAGGATTTTTAGGCATGTCAAACTCAAAGCACATAAAACCTTTGGATGTCAGCAAATATAAATTTTTTTCATCAAGATACATATCTCTTATATCTGATTCATTATTATCGTCCATAGCATTTTTATTGATTTTGGTAATCAGAAGCGGAGTTGATGGATTTTTTATATCAAAAACAATTATAGTTTCATCTGTTTTCGCATCTGATGAATCAGGTATATTCAGCAAAATAAGTTTGTCATTTTTTATTTTTAAATACTTCCCTATACCATTATCATCATAAGTAAAACAAAGTTTTATTTTTTTTAAGTTTGATATATCAAACACCATTAAAATATGACCGCGATAATTACCCCAGGCAAAGATATAATTTCCATATTGAATTATTTCTTGTGAACCTGTGCGGGAATGCAAAAAAATATTACTTATGAAATCCGTTCCATATACATAATCTGAAGTCAAATAAAAGGAACCTTCTTTGTTAAAATTATTAACATGAAAAAGTATTGTTGTATCATTATAAGTATTGATTTTAACTGCCGGTTTTTCTTCCGGATTATTTCCTCTTATTGCACAAGGGCAGAAAGTTATTATAAATAACAAAAAAATAAATTGATTTAGAAATTTAATTTTCTCCATAATATTTCTCCAAAAAATAGGAACCCTGCGGCAGAGACCGCTTACGTATCTTCCGTCTCTCTTTGGTATTCTTGATTATTTATTTTGTGCCAATTTATCCCTGCCTAAGAAAGGCAGGGGATTAATGATACATCCAGATAAATAAAACTGTCTTCAATTTAATTTTTTATTTCTTATTCGTATTTAATCTCCTATATTAGCTGTTTGTTTTATCTATAAATCAAATCTGCATATATTAATTATCTATCTTTAATGTTAGATTATATTTTTTATTTAGTCAATATTCAGGCTGCATATTAAAAGGTTTTGACTTTTTCATTGATTTTGATATAATTCTTTGAACTTTTGATTAATGAATAGGAGATAAATTATGATAATAGTACTCAGGCCTGATGCAACTGAAGAACAAATTAAACATATTTGCGATAAGCTGACAGCTCTTGGAGTTAAAGTAAATATTTCTAAAGGTGTAGAAAGAACAGTAATCGGGGCTATCGGACCTGAAGACGTGCTAAGAACGCATCCTCTGGAAACTTTTCCGGGGGTAGAGGAAGTTATGGCTATTTTAAAACCATATAAATTTGCCAGCCGTGAATTCAAAAAAGAAGATACCCTTATTAAAATAGATAATATCACTATTGGCGGTAGTAGAATCATTGTAATGGCAGGTCCATGTTCTATTGAAAACAAAGAAATGATGTTTGAACTCGGGAAAACAGTTAAAAATTCCGGTGCTCATGTAATTCGCGGCGGTGCTTTTAAACCCAGGACATCTCCTTATGATTTTCAGGGTTTAGGAGAAGAAGGCTTAAAAATTCTGGTTGAAGTGAAAAAGAAAATCGGACTTCCTGTGGTTACTGAAGTTATGGACACAAGGGATGTAGAGTCAGTTGTTGAACATGCGGATATTATCCAGATCGGTGCAAGAAACATGCAAAATTTCAATCTTTTAAAGGAAGTCGGTAAATACCGCAAACCTGTTCTTTTAAAAAGAGGAATATCCGCTACAATTAAAGAATTTTTAATGTCAGCTGAATATATAATGTCTGAAGGCAATAATAATGTAATTTTATGCGAACGGGGGATAAGGACTTTTTCTTCCGATGAGACAAGAAATACTCTCGACTTAAGCGCTATTCCTGTTTTAAAAAGACTGACTCATTTGCCTATCGTTGTTGATCCAAGTCATGCCGTCGGCAGATGGTACCTTGTGGAATCAATGGCAAAAGCATCTATTGCAGCCGGCTGTGACGGATTAATCATCGAGGTACATCACTGCCCGGAAGAAGCATTTTCCGATGGCGCACAATCTCTTTTGCCGCATAAATTTGAAAAATTAATGCAATCCTTAAAACCTGTTGCAGAAGCTATAGGAAGAAGTTTTTAGGGGTATAAATGGAAATATATTTTAATAAAATAACCATTATAGGATTGGGATTAATCGGGGGTTCAATTGCTCTGTCCTTAAAAGAAAAAAATAAAAATATTCAAATCACAGGAATAGGCAGAAATGAAGCGAATTTAAAAAAAGCAAAAGACAAAAACATTATAGACCAGTATTATCTTAATCCCGGGGATGGGGTTGGTGATTCGGATCTTATTATTCTGGCTACTCCGGTAAAAACTATATGTAGTATGATTTCTGATATCGCTCCTTTTGTGAAGAAAGGAGCTGTAATTACAGATGTCGGAAGCTCCAAATCATCCATAATAAATTATGTTGATAAAATAAAAGATAAAAACTTTATTTTTGTCGGATCTCATCCCATGGCCGGCTCGGAAAAAAAAGGTGTGGATAATGCGGCCCCGAATTTATTTCTTAATTCTATATGTTTTGTTACTAAAAATAAGCAAACTGATCCATATTTCTTAAATAAAATTAAAGAATTATGGATAATTTTAGGCGCAGCCATAATAGAAATTTCGCCTGAAGATCATGATAACATTGTAGCGCTTACCAGCCATCTTCCGCATATACTTGCTGTTGCATTGGTTAACATGGTATATGACCAAAACAAAAACAACCAACAAATAAAGCTCGGCATCTCAAGCGGATTTAAAGATACTACCCGCATTGCTTCAGGAGATCCTGATATGTGGAAAGATATTTGTATTTCAAATAAAACTTTCATTCTTAAAAAAATTAATGATTTAAGATTGGAATTATTTAAAATGGAAACATTAATACAAATGGAGGATGAAGAAGGACTTTATAAAAAATTTTATAATGCAAAACATTGTCGTGATAATCTATAATTTTTAAATATAGCGCGAAGCTAAAGCTATACGTTTGTAGTGCGAGGCTTCAGCCTCGCCAATCGTTACATTTTTTATGTTTGTTGTGCCTCGCTAATCGCGGATAAAAGGTTAATATGGCTGAAATTATAATCAAATTTCCTTATAAAAAAATAAATATTCCCGGCAATTGTTCACATTGCGGAAATTATACAGTTAAGCAATCTATTGAAATAACCAGACCTTCTCTAAATAATAGAAGTACTAACAGAGAATGGGATGCCATAGTAAATAAACCCATGCGTGTGAATTTATTTCTAAATCTTTGTGAAGAGTGCTTCAAAAAATTAAAAAATAAAAAAAGGAAAGCAATTTTTTTTAGTATAATATTTTTTATTTCCATGATTATAGGATTATGGTATTTTATTTTACCCGTAATACAAAATATTTCCGAAAATCAAAGCGGACAGGCCGCGGGATTATTGTTCGTTATTTTAAGTATGATATCGCTATTCCTGATATTTTTTATGATAGGATTTCCATCAGTAATAACCAACCGTTTTATCGGTATGCAGATATTATCTTATAATCCCCGCAAAATAACAATTAGATTTTACAATGAAGTACTGGCAAATAAATTTTTTGATCTCAACAATATAACCGAAGAGCATATTATCAAAAGAAAAAAATAAAAAATTCAGGATCGGAGCTTATGAATAGTAAATTAAAAATCAATTCGACTTTAAAAATTAAACCAATTAATTATTTTAAAGGAGAAACCGAAGTTCAAGGTGATAAATCCATATCTCATAGGGCTATTCTATTAGGCGGATTATTAGAAGGCTCAATAACAATAAATAATTTTTTGGAATCTGAGGATACTTTAAATACCGCCAGGGCCTATCAAAAAATGGGAATAGAAATAAAAGGACTGGAGACAAAAAATGTAACAATTAAAGGAAAAGGATTAAACGGATTGATTGAACCTGATGGGATATTGGATCTCGGTAATTCAGGAACATCCATGCGGTTATTACTCGGAATTCTTTCCGGACAGAATTTTTATTCTGTTGTTACCGGTGATAAATCCTTATGCAGGCGGCCTATGCAAAGGGTGACAATTCCACTTAAAAAAATGGGAGCATTGATTTACGGCCGTGAAAAAGCCAACTTTGCTCCTTTAACTATCATCGGAAAAAAATTAAACGGAATAAATTTTAAAAGTAATGTTTCCAGTGCTCAGGTAAAATCATGTCTTATTCTTGCCGGTCTATTTGCTAAAGGAACAACTGTTGTAACTGAACCCATTTTATCAAGGGATCATACAGAACGAATGCTGGCATATTTCGGCGCTAATATAAAAAAGAAAAATATACTGACAACTTCTATCACATCTAAAAAAAAGCTTTTGGCAAAAGATATATTCGTACCGGGAGATATCTCATCTGCGGCATATTTTATTATAGGAGCCTTAATTCTTAAAAATTCAAAAGTGACCATAAAAAATGTGGGGATTAATCCCACCAGAACCGGTATTTTAGATATTCTTAAAAATATGGGAGCAAAAATAACACTCACAAATTACCGGAATATTAACGATGAACCAGTTGCTGACATTACTGCCTGCTCGTCTAAACTTAATGGAACAGAAATAAGCGGAGATATAATCCCGAGACTGATCGACGAAATACCTATAATTGCTATAGCAGCGGCATGCGCGGACGGGGAAACAATTATTAAAAATGCAGGGGAGTTAAGAGTTAAAGAATCAGACAGAATTAAAACCGTTACAAATGGTCTCACTACACTCGGGATAAAAGTTAAAGAATTACCTGACGGCATGATTATACGCGGAGGAATGTTTTCCGCAGGCAATAAAAAATTTAACAGTTACGGTGATCACCGGATCGCAATGTCATTTGCAATTGCAGGACTTAAAATACAAGGCGGCATTGTTATTAATGATACTGATTGTATTAATACATCCTTCCCTGAATTTACAAATATATTAAAAAATCTATCGTATTAATATTTTTTAAGAACTATCCAATTAACAATATATATTGAAATGAAAAAAAATAAAGCAATATAATCAATAAAACCTGTTTTTAACTGCCTGAAATGTGTACGTCCATCCCCTCCTCCGGCACTATAACATCTTGCTTCCATAGCTGTTGCCAGTTCATCAGCTCTCTGAAAAGAACTTCTTAAAAGAGGTACAAATATAGGTATTAAGCAATTAATTCTGTCTCTTAAATTACCTTTATTAAAATCAACTCCGCGGCACATTTGAGCTTTCATTATTTTGTCTGCTTCCATAAAAAGAATAGGAATAAATCGAAATGAAATAACCAGCATTAAAGCTATTTCATGTGAAGGGAATCCGATTTTTTTCAGGGGTGAAAATATTTTTTCAAAAGCATCTGTCATTTGCATTGGAGAAGTTGTTAAGGTTAATAATGATGTGGTTAAAATCAAACAGATTAATCTGATTGTAACTATAGTCCCGAGTTTTATACCTTCCGATGTTATATTTATAATTCCCCAATTCCAAACAGATGTTCCCTCTGAAAAAAAAACATGAAGTATCCATGTAATAATAAAAAGATATTTTAATTTTAGGACATTTTTCAATACATACTTAAAAGGAATATTCGATAGAATAATAATAGCAATAATAATAAGTACCGGAGTTAGATAATCTATAAAATTTTTACACATTAATATCCAGATCATAAATCCCAATAAAATAAAAATTTTTACACGCGGGTCTATTCTATGGATAGTTGAATCGATCGGTATATATTGACCAATTGGAATATTATTGAGCAAGTTCAATTTATACCTTTCATTTATTCAGCTATTCAGGCGGATAGACTGAAGGTGGAAAGCTTTTAGGTACATATCTTAGCCCATAAAGCAGTTGATGATAGATCCGTGCATTATGTTATTGCTAACATACTTCAGCCTTCAACCTTAAACACCTGATTAGTTTTCATTTATTCAGCAGAATGGATGCTTCTTTGTTTTCATCATGCGAAAAGAAACAGATATGTCCTTTCCCGAGTTTTTTTGCATCATACAAAGCACGATCTGCTTTTTCAAATAATTCTTCTTTAGTCTTGCCATCTTGAGGAAAAGTACTAATTCCTATGCATGATTGAAAATTTATACCTTTTTCCTTAACAACATCAAAATTATTTTTCGAGATGGAACCCCTAAGACGCCTGGAAAGATTATAAGCTCCCTCCTTACTGGTTTCCGGTAACACTATAGCAAATTCATCGCCGCCGTAACGGCAGACGAAATCAATGGTTCTAACATTCTCAAGTAATATTTTTGAAAATTTTTTCAATATTTTATCACCTGTTAAATGTCCATAGCTGTCATTTATTAATTTGAAATCATCTATATCAATTAAAAGTAAAGATAAATGATGTTTAAATCTGCCGGAACGATTTAATTCAACCGAAAGAATTTCATTAAAATGGCGTTGATTAAAAATTTCAGTGAGGCCGTCAATTCTGGATAATTCAAGAAATTTATTTCTTTCTTTTAAAAGTGTCTGTCTCTCGATAGCTTTATTTAAAATAATTCTAATAGTCTCATTATCAAAAGGTTTTGGTATAAAATCATAAGCTCCTGCTTTAAGTGTATTTAATGCATCATCAATAGAATTATATCCTGAAGTTACAATAATACAGTAATCAGAATGTTTCTCCTTAATATGTTTTATGATTTCGATATCATCTATCCCTGGTTTTTTTGCTTCATTAATAATTATTTCACAATATTTATTTTTCAATAGTTTTTTTGCTTCATTAAAATTTTTTGCTATAGAAATATTAAATTTATCGTTTGACAATGTTTTCTTTACCTGACGATATAAATGTCCATCTTCATCAAGTACAATAATTCCAATCTTAATTGTATTTTCAGCCATCATATAAAACCTCCTGAATTTAATATATATATTATTAACTTTAATTAATTAACATACATTTTTTTGCCCGTCAATATTTAATTGTTTTTTTTAAAAAATAGTTTGCAATAATTTAAATGTTAATTAAAAAAATTAAATAATTTAAATTCAGCTAAAATTAAATTAAACAAAAAAAATCAGATCCATATAGAATAGGATCTGATTTTTAATTTAAAATATTAAAGGACCATATTATTTGGCTTTTGGGTGACATTCATCACACTTAACCGGCCCTTTCTTTTTAGTTTTATGGCATTCATCTCTACAGTTTTTATGAAAAGCTTTTTCTAATTTAACTTTTTTAGCATCTTTCTCATCATCTGTTTTGCCATGGCATTTAAAACAACCTTCTGTTACATCTTTACCTTTTTCAGTTTTATGATGACATTCAGCACACTCAATTTTTCTTTCAGTATTATGTTTTTTGTGTTCAAATGTCACTGCTGCTCTTTTATCTTTAACATGCTCAATAACAATAGTTTCAGGATTTTTTTGTTCAGCAAAACTAATTGTAGTAATTGCCAATAGTCCGCATACTAAAGCTAAAAGAATTACTAATTTTCCTTTCGTCATTTCTTTTTCACCTCCTTTTATATTTTTTTATTTTTGATTAAATATTATGTTGTTATACAGTAATTCAAAAAAAAATGCAAGTATTTTTTACAAAATTTTTCACAAATCGTTAAAATAATCTTACTAATATTAGAATTAATATAAAATGGAATCATATAATTTTTAAGCATCTAATATTTTTCGATAGTAATCTTCATATTGTGTGACAATTTTGGCAAGAGAAAAATGCATTTCAACAAAATCTCTTGAAAAAAATCTCATTTTATTCTGGATTTTTTCATTTTTTAAAATCTTTAAAGCCATATTCCCGGCACTTGCAATATCACCGGGTTCAACCAAAAAACCGTTTTTCCCTGATTTTATTATTTCAAGTAATCCTCCAACATTTGTAGCTATAACAGGGACCCCGCAGCTCATTGCTTCTATTGCCACAAGACCAAAACTTTCATTTTCCGAAAGCAGAAGCAGCAAATCGCTGTTTTTTAAAATATTTTCTATATCATCACGTTCTCCAATAAAATCCACATGTTTTTCAATTTTCATGGTTTTTACCAGATTTTCCGCTTTATGTCTTTCCGGACCATCACCTACCATGAGTAATATAGCCGGTATTTGTTTCTGAATTAAAAAAAAAGTATTAATAATATGCGGCAAATTTTTTATCGGCCGGATGGGATCCATTCCTAAAAGACGTATATCTGTTCCATGCAGAGTTGTAATTATTTTGGTATTGCATTTTCCGGCCATTTCACGTGCAAGATATGCAGAGGTGGAATGTGGAATTGCATAATGCACATGAAGGATATCGAGCTTATGAATTTTAATACATTCATACATCTTTGAAGCCAGAGCCATTGTATAAGGAGGAAATTTAAATAATGGATACGGTACCACATCAACTTTATAAAAATTTATCTTATTTATGGATTTTTTAATTCTCTGCGGCAGATCATAGCAAATAAAATATACCTCGTGTCCGCGATTTAATAATTCCAGACCCAATTCACATGCAATTGTACTGCTTCCCCCGTAAGTAGGATAACAGGTAATACCTATCTTCATACGAAAATCTCCGTAATTTATTTCACACAAAAAATATTATGCCCGGGTTTATCAATGATTAACGATTGATATAAAATTTTTAAAAAATCTTCCCCGTATTTATTAAGAAAATAATAAATATTCAGCTTTCTTTCTTGAAAATCTTCTTCCGGCAGTAAATTATTAAATAGCTTAGAAATCTGTCTGACAATTATTTGCTCGTTCATTTCTATTTTTCGCCAGACTCTATTTTCTATTTTTTCAACTGCATCATTTATTGGTTTAATGCTTTTATTATATATTGCAAAAAGTTCAGGATCAATTTTTTTCAAGTCTAAACTCATGTCATTTCCTGCAATTTCTAATGTGTTTTTAAATTTCTCAATTATTTTATCAATTCCTCCTGAATATTTATTCTTA
>JACQWU010000336.1 GCA_016209155.1 Candidatus Desantisiibacteriota bacterium
CAAAACAATTTAAAGATACTTTAAGCTCTCAGGAAGAGATTTCACCTGACGCTGAATATGAAAATTTTATCCGCAATTTGCGTGCTGAAAATTCTGAACTTATTAACGAAGCAATGAATTTGCCTAAAAGATGCCGTATTAAAAGAACCGCAATTAAGCAAAAGAAAGGTGTTATTGTATTTGGGAAAAAAGGTGAAGAATTCGCGTTTAAATTTGCCGATGAACACAATATTCCTCATGCCTTGACATTGATTGAAGCGCTTAAAATTTTCGAAGCTGACATAAACGAATCTGCTCTTAAACCCTCAAAGCACTTTAATGAAATTTATAAAAATATATGCGCTTCTTTATTCTCGCAAAAAAAAGAAGTTGCTCTGGATAAAGGTAAGAAGGATACAATTTTAAAAATTGAAGTTCTAAAACAAAAACTAATTGATGAAAAAGATTATCTTGAGGACCTGTATTATGTATTAACGAAATTAGATGCTCTGCCTGGACGTTATGCCAAACTCATCCGCGCAATAAGCATTGAAAATCTAAAAGAAGATTTTGAGGAACTTAAAAAAGAAGTTCCACATTCTTATTTGTTAAATATAATTGAAAGAGAAAATTTAATTGAAGAAGGTAAGGAGTCACTTATTTTATCGGAGGAATTGGATTAAATTTAACTTGTTTTATAATTGTACCGATATTATTATACAAATATAAAAGGGAATTTATACATTATGGAAACTAAAGAATTATTAAAATTTATAAATAAAGGTGAAGACAGCAAAACGCAATTTAAAAGCAATATTAATAATTCAGAACAGCTCGCTCAGGAGATGACAGCTTTTTCAAATGCAAAAGGCGGGATTATCATTGTTGGAGTTAATGATGATTCAAATATAGTTGGGCTTTCAAGCGAAGATATCAGAAGATTGAATCAATTGATTTCAAATACAGCAAACGAAAAAGTAAAACCGCCAATAACACCTTGTACTGAAATAATTAGTATTGAAAATAAAAAAATATTAACTATTAATATAAATGAAGGAATTAATAAACCTTATTGTACTAACGAAGGTATTTATTTTACTAAAGTCGGAGCGGACAAAAGAAAAATATCACAAGAAGAATTGCTAAGATTATTTCAAGAGTCAAATAAATTATATGCTGACGAAAAAATAATTTCAAGTTCAACTCTTAATGATATTGATGATAAATTATTCGAGTCATTTTATAAAAAGCAATATGAAGAGGATTTAAAAGAAACCGAATTATCTTTAAAGAAAATATTAGAAAATTTGGGGCTTGCCGAAGGTGAAAAATTAAATTTAGCAGGTTTAATGTTATTTGGTAAAAATCCACAAAAATTATTACCTGCTTTTATTATTAAAGCTGTAAGTTTTGTTGGAAATGATCCTGCAGGAACAACATTTAGAGACAGCGAAGATATACATGGAAATTTATCAGAATTATACAAAAATGGGATAGCTTTTTTATTGAGAAATCTTAAAAAAATTCAAATTTCCAATAATTTCAATGAACCGGGGGAATTAGAAATACCAAAAATTGTTTTAGAAGAAATTTTAGTAAATGCTTTAATACATAGAGACTATTTTATTAATGCGCCTGTAAAAATATTTATTTTTGATAACAAAATTGAAATCGAAAATCCGGGCAAACTTCCGAATAACTTAACAATTGAAAATATAAAAAACGGTGTATCAAATATACGGAATCCGGTTTTAACATCTTTTGCATCGAAAATTTTACCATACAGAGGTGTAGGCACTGGAATTATAAGAGCAATAAAAAATTATAAACAAATTGAATTCATTAATAATGTGGAAGTTGAACGTTTTAAAGTCATAATTAATAGAAGACAAAATGGACCCAATTGATTTCCAATCTCCATATAAAAGATCAGAATATTTAAAGTTTTTAAACACCTCATTTCTTCCCGAAGATTTTGAAGAAGCAGATGAAGATTTAAATTATAGCACCGAACACATTCAAAGCGCTTATAAAATAGGTAATGTCTCTTCACTGGATTTAATAGTCTACGAACTGCATCATAAATCAGAAAATGATCCGCGTGTTTCAATATCGCGTGATTCATTCCGGCTGCTTTCACAATATGGCAAATCAAGAGCGCTTATTTTTTTTACTTCCAAAAAACAGGATAATTTCCGTTTTTCTCTGGTAACAGTTGATCTTAAATGGGAAGAAGGAAAACGCGTAACAAAGGAATATTCCAATCCTAAAAGATATTCATTTTATCTTGGACCTGACACCAAAATTCACACACCTCTTGAATATCTTATAAAAAAAGGCCGAGTAAAAGATTTTGAAGATTTAAAGAACAGGTTCTCAATAGAAGTTGTTAATAAAGAATTTTACACAAAGATTGCAGTACTTTTCACCAAACTTGCTGGAGGTAAGCGCATAATTGGTAGAGAAAAAATTGATGATAACCCAGCTCTTATTCTGCCATCAACAAATGATGAAAATATTAGAAAAGAATTTACTGTTCGCCTTATCGGAAGGCTTGTATTTTGCTGGTTCTTAAAAAAGAAACATTCGGACGCCGGAATTTCTCTTTTGCCTGATGAGCTTGTTTCATCAGCTTCCGTGCAAAATAATAAAAATTATTATCACAACATTCTTGAGCCGCTATTTTTTCAGGCTTTAAATACTCCAGTTACAGAACGTAAAAAGCAATTTAAAAATAATCTCTGGGAAAATATTCCATTTCTAAACGGCGGTTTGTTTTCGCCGCATAATCATGATTTTTATGAACCGGGTGCTATGGAAATATCAAAACATATTAATACACTTATTATTCCGGATGAGTGGATTTTAAAGTTATTTCAGGAATTTGAAACATACAATTTTACAATAGATGAAAATACATCAATTGATGTAGAACTTTCAATTGATCCGGAAATGCTCGGCAGAATATTTGAAAACCTTCTGGCAGAAATAAACCCCGCAACCGGAGAAACTGCCCGTAAAGCAACCGGCAGTTATTATACCCCGCGTCCTATTGTTGAATATATGGTTGATCAGAGTTTAAAAGAATATCTGCTTACAAAAACAAAAGTTGAAGAAAAAAAGATTATAGACCTTCTTGCTTATGAAAAAGAATATGTTGATTTAAAAGATAATGAAAAGAGTGAAATTATAAACGCTCTTGATACAATAAAAATTATTGACCCTGCATGCGGAAGCGGTGCATTCCCAATGGGGATATTACAAAAGATGCTTCTTGTTCTTCAAAAAATTGATCCTGATTCAAAAGAATGGTTAAGTAAGCAAATATCAAAAATTGAAAATATTGATATGAGAAAAAAGACAAAAGAAAAGTTTAAGGGTGAAAACGTAAATTACATACATAAAATTGGAATTATACAAAATGCGATATATGGGGTTGATATTCAGCCCATAGCAATTGAAATATCAAAACTCAGATTTTTCCTTTCGTTAATTGTTGATGAAAAAGTTGATGATGCAAAGGAAAATAGAGGAGTCGAACCTCTGCCGAATCTTGAATTTAAATTTGTATGCGCGAACAGTTTGATTGGATTGCCTAAAAATAATGAACAGATGAAAAAGGACGAACAGACAACATTGTTTGAAGCGGATAATGATATAACTTTGCTTAAAAATTTAAGGGATGAATATTTAAGAAGCTGGGGCAGTGAGAAAAAGAGAATCGAAAAAAAATTTCAGGAAACACAAAGCCGTATGTTTCAGCATGGTATAAGCTGGGGTGGTAAAGATTCCCAGACCATGAAACTTTCACAATGGAATCCATTTTCAGATGAAGCATGTGCATGGTTTGATATGGAATGGATGTTTGGAATAACTTCTCTTTCTCCTGCGGGAGATGGTGGATTTAATGTGGTGATAGGAAATCCTCCGTATCAGGGTTTTCATAAAATAAATAAATCACAAAAAAAACTTCTAATAGATTTATATGAATCTGCAAAAGGCAAATATGATTTTTATATTCTTTTTATAGAGAAAGGTTTTTATCTTTTAAACCAAAATGGATTTTTTATATTTATTTGTCCAACCACTTTTACAAAAAGAGAATATGGAAATAATATAAGGAAATTTTTACTTGTAAATACACAGTTATTTGAATTAATTGATTTTGAACATACTCAAATTTTTAATGAAGCAACAAATTATACAGGAATTTTTTCATTTAAAAGAGGAATATCACAAAATAACAAATTAAAATATAGAACAAATTTTTCTAATAAACCCATAGAAATACCTCAAAAACAATTGTCTGAAAACTCATGGATATTCAGAGATTCCAAAGCAAGTCAAGTTATTAACAAAATTAGTAATAATATAAAATTAAAAGAAATTTCAATAATATCTGAAGGCATAGTTACCGGATCAAACGAATTATATTTAAGATCAGGGGAAGATTTATCTTTAAATAAATTTGAATTAACATATTTTCTTCCATGTTTTAGAGGAAGAGAAATAGATAAGTATTATCACCGCAAGATGAAGATCATCTCCATCAAAAGTGTCCGAAATTTATGTCTTATTTATATAAAAATTTAGAGCTAATTAATGCAAGGAAATATTTTATAAATTCAAACAAAAAATGGTATGAGTTATGGAATCAGAGAAATATTCTAAATTTTACTGTTTCTAAAATCATTACACCTGAATTATCTGACAGGAATAGATTTTCAATAGCACCAGAAAATACTTATTATGGAGATACCGTTTGCGGTATTCAAATAAAAGATGAATATCAGAATGCAATACACTTGAGATATCTATTAGCGCTTTTAAATTCTAAATTAATTGAATGGTTTTATAAAAAAACCACAGTTCCAAAAGCTGGTGGATTTTTTATATATAAAGTTATGTATTTGAAAAATATTCCGATACAAGAAATATCTGTATCGGAACAACAAACATTTATTAATCTTGTAGACAAAATTCTTTCCATCACCAAAGATGCCGATTATCCTGATAATTCTATCAAACAAACCAAAGTCCACGACTACGAATGCCAGATTGATCAGATGATATATGAATTATATGGTTTGACGGAGGAAGAAATAAAGATTGTAGAAAATCTTAATAAATAGTGAGGCAAATATAAATGAGAAATTGTAAAAGTGATAATTGCAAAGACAAAAATTCTAATTGTTCAATATTAGGTTCTGATTCTCTCCCAGTTCAATGTGTTGGTTCATGGGCGGAAGATAAATATTTCTATTTAGAAAAGTATTTAAATGCTTCACGTGAAGCAAGAAGAAAATTTTCAGACAGAGGGAATGCTGTATTCATTGATTTATTTGCAGGCCCGGGAAAATGTGTTATTAGATATGAAGATAAAGAAATTGATGGCGGTGGAATTAAAGCTTTAAATAGAGATGAAGCCCCATTTAATGAATATTATTATTTTGATATTAATGAAACCAATGTAAAAGCACTTGAAAAGAGAACAAGCAAATCATCAAATTGTCACATAAAATGTGGCGACTCAAATGTTTTAATTAATGATTTAGTGAAAAAATTACTTGGGTATAGATTTAATAGATACCATTTTGCATATATTGATCCATTTGGCCCAGATGCTTTAAAATTTAATACCATTCGAGAATTAGCAAAATTACAGAGAATGGATATGTTAATTCATTTCCCTATTGGTGCAATAAAAAGAAATATCCCTAATTGGATTGATAAACCGAATAATATTCTAAATGAGTTTTTGGGTACAAATAAGTGGCGTGATAAAAGCAATATAAAAATGATTTACGATAAAACTTATCGGATTTTAGTTGATATTTACAAGGAACAACTTTTGTCTGTTGGTTACCCTGAAGGTGGATTGAAATTTTCTGAGGAAGATATTTTGCCAGTAGTATCTGTAAAAAATACCAAAGATCGTGATTTATATGCCTTGATTCTTGTATCAAAGGATATTAAACTTGCTCAAAAAATATGGAACAGCATAATTAAATCAAATCTAGACGGACAAGGGAGTCTTTTTTAAAATGCAAACTATTATTAGAAAATCACTTTTATATAAAAGCGAAGTAGAATACGCTGATTTTTGTTTAAATCATGTAGAGGGTTGTTCCCATGGTTGCAAGTATCCTTGTTATGCTTTCATGATGAAAAAACGGTGTGGAATTGTTAAAACTTATGAAGAATGGTGTCAACCAAAGATTGTTTCCAATGCATTAGATCTTTTAGATAAAGAAATACCAAAATATAAAAATAAAATAAATTATGTGCATTTATGTTTTTCTACTGATCCTTTTATGTATGAACAAGATCATGTAAGCGATTTAAGCTTGAAAATTATTGATAAACTTAATAGAAATAAAATTCGTTGCACAGTATTAACTAAGGGAATTTTTCCGGAAGAGTTAGGGAAAAGAAATGGGTTTAGCATTAATAATGAATATGGTATTACTTTAGTTTCTCTGGATGAAGATTTTAGAAAAGAATACGAACCCAATACCTCAAATTTTAAAGATAGGATTAGTTCACTTAAATATTTACATAAAAAAGGATTTAAAACATGGGTGAGCATGGAACCATATCCTACTCCAAATTTTATAAAACAAAATTTTATTGAAATATTAAAATCAATATCTTTTGTTGATAAAATTATTTTTGGCAAATTAAATTATAATGCCAAAGCTTCTGAATTTAAACATGCAAAAGAATTTTATAATGAGCTTTCTTCTGTTGTTATTAAATTTTGCATGAAAAATAAAATTAATTATCACATTAAACAAGGAACGCAAATTAATGTGGAAAGTTAATATGAATTAGTTGAATCCTATTATAAAGCAGGGCAAGTATTAGATGCTATTATATTAAAATAATTGATGATAAAATTAAGGAGGATAAAACTCATGTATGATGAAAAAGAAAATGGGAAAGAAGATATTCAAGAAGAACCCGTCCAGAGTGAAATTGATGATTCAGAAAGCACTCCAGTTGAATTTGAAATAACGACATATCCGGCAGATTATACTCTTCAAGTTTATTATGAAAAATGGAAATCAGATGAAATTATTATTCCCACATTTCAAAGAAAATTTGTTTGGAAGCCATCACAAGCATCTCGATTAATAGAATCATTTATGTTAGGCTTACCTATCCCGCAAATATTTATTTATACAGATAAAGAACAAAAATTATTAATTATTGATGGGCAACAAAGGCTTAAGAGTATATTCTATTTTTTTGAAGGTCTATTTGGCGAAGCGGATAAATCAGGTAAAAGAAAAGTATTTAATTTAGATTCGATAAATGAAAAAAGCAAATGGTTTAATAAAACATTTAATGATTTCACCGATGCTGATAAAAGAAAACTCAATAATTCTGTTTTAAGAGCTATAATTATAAAACAACTTGATCCTAATGATGATACAAGTGTATATCATATATTTGAACGCCTTAATACAGGTGGAACATTACTAAAAAATCAAGAGGTAAGAAATTGTGTTTATTCAGGTAAATTAAACGGATTACTGTTAAAATTAAATACATATCCAGCATGGAGAAAGATTTTAGGTAAACCTAAAGAAGATAGTAGTCAAAAAGATGTTGAACTTATATTAAGATATATCTCATTATTTCATCAAAAAGAAAAGGAAAAAGAAAATTATAAAAAGCCTATGAAGGATTTTTTATCATCTTTTATGAAAAAAAATCGTAACCCTTCTGATAAATTTATTGAAGATGAAGAAAACCGTTTTAAAAAAACATGCGACTTAATAATTGCTCAACTAGGAGAAAAACCATTTAATCCAAGAGGAACATTAAATGTTTCATTTTTTGATTCTGTTTTTGTAGCTTTTGCAAAACATTTTGATAAATATCCCGATGATATTAAAGCTCGTTATGATAATCTTAAGTCTAATGCAGATTTTAACAAATACACAACCAGTTCAACTACTGATGTTGAAGTTGTAAAAAACAGATTAAAAATAGCTGCAGCAACACTTTTTGGGGAAAAAGATGAAACTGCAAAAAATTGATTCAATGATTGAATTATGTAAAAATCATTTAGATAATACTAAAACAAAAGGAACCGAAATCGAATCAATCTTAACCAAGTATCTTTTGGTATATATTTGTGGAGTGTTTGAAACTAAAATTAAAGAAATATTTATACAACGAGCATCTCAAACAGGAGATAAGCAAATAGAGTCATTTGTGAAAAATATAATTGAACAAAAAAATAGTTTTAAAATAG
>JACQWU010000337.1 GCA_016209155.1 Candidatus Desantisiibacteriota bacterium
CAGTTTTTGCAACAAAATCAGTTTCACAGTTAAGCTCCAAAAGAACACCTATTTTACTGCCCGCATGAATATATGATCCTATTCCACCCTCATTGACAACTCTGTCAGCTTTTTTAACAGCTTTTGTTATCCCTTTTTGACGTAAATATTCTATAGCACCTTCTATATCTCCATTTTTTTCTTCCAGAGCTTTTTTACATTCAAGAATACCAGCTCCGGTTTTTTCTCTTAAATTTTTTATCAGTTCAGCACTATTGTGTACCATAATAAAATACTCCTCCTTAAATTTTTTAATTTTATAGTCAATACTTAAACTTTACTATAATATCAAAAAATACATAGATATGTCAAATTCAATTAAAAATTAAAAAATTTGAATTGCATTCTTCAAAAAATAGTAGCATAATTAAATAATGAAATATGTATTTATTGCCGGTTTTTTGCTGGCGGGAATATTTAATATGGTAAATGCTAATTCGGATATATCCAAAAGCTATGAAAAAGCAACTTTTGCTGGAGGATGTTTCTGGTGTATGGAAGCATCATTCGAACAGCTTGATGGTGTTCTTGAAGTTATTTCAGGTTATACAGGCGGGACAAAGAAAAATCCCATGTACGAGGAGGTTGCTTCAGGTTCATCAGGGCATGTGGAAGCAGTTCAGATTGTTTATGATCCTGCAAAGATATCATATACGGATCTTCTCGATGTTTTTTGGAATAATATCAACCCTGCTGATGAAGGCGGCCAGTTTGCTGATAGAGGGACGCAATATCAAACAATAATATTTTATCATAACGAAAAACAAAAAAATCTAGCCGAAAGATCAAAGAAAAAACTTGAATCAAGCGGTATATACAATAAACCTGTAAAGACAAATATAAAAAAAGCAGCGGAATTTTACAAAGCTGAGGATTATCTTCAGAATTATTATAAAAAGAATCCTGAAAGCTATAAACGTTATAAAATCGAGTCAGGCCGGGATGTGTTTATAAAAGATACCAATCAGGTAAAGAAAAATATTTTAAAAGGAAAACTTACAAAGCTGCAGTATGAAGTAACGCAGGAATGCCAGACAGAGCCTCCTTTTAAAAATGAATTTTGGGATAATAAACGCGAAGGGCTTTATGTAGATGTTGTATCAGGTGAACCGTTATTCAGTTCCAAAGACAAATTTGATTCAAAAACAGGCTGGCCGAGTTTTACAAAACCGGTTAAACCTGAGAATATAGTAGAAAAAATAGATTCTAATCTTGGAATGAACCGGACTGAAGTGCAAAGCAGGGAGGGAAAGTCTCATTTAGGGCATGTTTTTCCTGACGGTCCGGCGCCGACAGGACTGCGTTACTGTATAAATTCAGCCTCGCTTAAGTTTATTCCCAGGGAGGATCTGGAAAAAGAAGGTTATGGTGAATATAAAAAATTGTTTGATAAATGAATTGGTAGGAGCAATCTCCTGATTGCGATTATACATCGTTATTGCCCCCAGGTATGCATATTTATATAAACATGTAAAATAGACTTGACAAATTTACATGTTTATGTAAGAATGTCAATATGAAAATCAAAACAAATATAAGACGATACATTGAAGAAATCGCATTCTCTGATATATTTTCCAGACAGATGCGGTTTATTGCAGGTCCGCGGCAGGTTGGGAAGACAACAATTTCAAAAATTAATTTAAATTCCCGTAATTGCAGCGATTTTTATTATAATTGGGATAAAAAGGAAGTTCGTGATAGATATAGAAAAGAAATAGATTTTCTATCAAAAGATTTATTGAATATGCCCAATCCTGATAAAATATGGGTCTGTTTTGATGAAATACATAAGATGCCAAAATGGAAAAATATATTAAAAGACTTTTTTGATACTTATGAGAAACGGATCAATTTTATTGTTACCGGAAGCGCAAAACTTGATATGTTCAGAAGATCCGGCGACAGCTTAGCCGGACGTTATCTACTTTTTAAAATAAATCCGCTTATATTAAGCGAAGTGCTCGGAAAGAGTTTTGATAATATTATGCCTGAAATTAACGCGCTTGATTATATTGAGAAATCCATAACGGGCAAAAAATATGAGCAGAATATAATGGAAAGCATGCTGCATTTCAGCGGATTTCCCGAACCGCTGGTAAACGGTAATGAAATATTTTCAAAAAAATGGCATGATAACTATTTAGAGAGAATAGTAAAAGAAGATTTAAGGGATGTATCTTCTATCCATCAGCTTGAAAAAGTAATGGATTTGATTCATTTGCTGCCTTTAAAAATTTCAGCCCCTTTATCAATCAATTCACTAAAAGAAGATCTTGAATTGAATTTTAATACAGTTAAAAATTATATAAATTACCTTATCCTGACGTATGTACTGTTTGAAATATCTCCTTATTATAAAAAGAAAACACGTATGGTAAAAAAAGAAAAAAAAGTATATTTTTATGATTGGGCAATGGTTGAAAATATAGACAGTAAGTTTGAAAATTATGTTGCACTGGAATTAAAAGCCAGAGTGGATTTATGGAATGATTCAGTTAAAGATGTTTTTA
>JACQWU010000342.1 GCA_016209155.1 Candidatus Desantisiibacteriota bacterium
CCCTTGACAAAACCGCTCAATTATAATATCTTATTTCAGGCTTTGCATTGCAAATTGAGGTAAAAAATGTCATTTAAAAGGAAAGACCTTCTGAGCCTTGAAGAACTCTCAGGAGAAGAAATTAATTATATCCTTACATTATCCGAATCATTCAAAGAAGTGCTTTCCCGTCCCATTAAAAAAGTTCCCACTTTAAGAGGTAAAACTCTGGTCAATCTTTTCTTTGAACCCAGCACACGTACCCGTACTTCATTTGAAATAGCGGGCAAGCGTTTAAGCGCGGACATAATAAATATCTCCGGATCAACAAGCAGTATCGTAAAAGGTGAATCACTAATTGATACAGGCAAAACCATAGAAGCCCTGAATGCGGATATTATTGTTATCCGTCACAGTCTGCCCGGAGCGGCACACCGGCTGGCTCATACAATTAACGCTTCCGTCATAAATGCCGGAGACGGTTCACATGAACATCCGACACAGGGACTTCTTGACATATTTACAATAAAAGAAAATAAAAAAAATTTCGAAGGGTTAAATGTCTGCATCGTAGGTGATATACGCCACAGCAGAGTTGCCCGATCCAATATATGGGGCTTAACCAAGCTTGGCGCGAACATAACCATCGTTGCGCCGCCCACATTGCTTCCGCCGGGGATAGAATATCTCGGTAAAGGTATAAAAATTGCTTATAAACTGGAAGACTGTATAGAAGATATTGATGTTCTTTATATTTTGCGCATTCAACTCGAAAGACAAAAAGGTTTTTTTATCCCTTCTATTCGTGAATATTCCAGACTATTCGGAATAAACAAAAATAAATTAAAACGCGCAAAAAAAGACCTGATCATAATGCATCCCGGACCAATAAACAGAGAAATCGAAATAAGCTCGGAAATAGCAGACAGCAAACACTCGCTTATTCTGGATCAAGTTTCAAATGGTATTGCTGTACGTATGGCTATTCTTTACTTACTGGCAGGAGGCACTGCAGATGCAGATTTTAATTAAAAACGGCAGAGTCATTGACCCTGCTTCTAATATTGATACTTTATTATCCGTTTTAATTGAAAACGGAAAAATAAAAACTCTGGATAAAAATATTAAAGCCGCGTCAGATACCAAAATTATTGATGCTTCTGGAAAAATTATCGTGCCCGGACTTATCGATATGCATGTACATCTGCGTGAACCCGGCTATGAACATAAAGAGACAATATCCACAGGCACACTGGCGGCAGCTTACGGAGGCTTCACTACAATCGCTTGCATGCCAAATACCAATCCCGTAATTGACAACCAGGCAATAGTAGAATTTATAATTTCAAAAGCTAAAAAAGAAGGAATTGTAAATGTTCTGCCCATAGGATGCATTACCAAAGGACAAAAAGGAGAAGAATTAAGCGAAATCGGTGAACTGGTAAATTCAGGCGTTGCGGCAATTTCCGATGACGGTGAACCCGTAATGAATGCATCTCTTATGAAAGCCGCTTTAGAATACTCAAAGATGTTCAACCTGCTCGTGATATCACATGCCGAAGACAAAAACCTGAGCTCAAAAGGATCCATGAATGAAGGTTTTACTTCTACAAAACTCGGACTTACCGGTATCCCGCGTATTGCCGAAGAAATAATGATATCCCGTGATATTTTGCTCAGCGAATACACAAAAGGAAACCTGCATATCGCGCATGTAAGCACAAAAAACAGCGTGGACATAATCCGTCGGGCAAAAGAAAGAGGAGTAAAAGTCAGCGCGGAAGTAACACCTCATAACTTCACTCTTACCGATAAATACCTTGAGGAATTTAATACTAACTTTAAAATGAATCCCCCCCTCAGGGAAAAATACGACATAGAAGCGCTTAAAGCCGGCCTTGCTGACGGCACAATTGATGTAATCGCATCAGACCATGCTCCGCATAACATAGTATATAAAGACACAGAATTCGACCTTGCCAGTTTTGGAATAATCGGCCTTGAAACCTCACTTTCAATTTCACTTCAACTGGTGCACAAAAAAACACTTTCATTAAACGAACTCATTAAAAAAATGAGCTTAAATCCCGCTAAAATATTAAACATAGACAAAGGAACTCTTTGTCCCGGCAAAGACGCAGATATCACCATCATTGATCTAAACAAAGAATTTATAGTTGATTTAAATTCCTTCAAATCCAAAAGCCGCAATTCCCCGTTTAACGGATTAAAACTAAAAGGAAAAGCCTGGATGACAATAGTAGCCGGAAAAATCGTTTATCCTGAAATGGAATAATAAAAACATTGTTCACCCTATCCATATTTTGAATTGACAAATTTTACTTCATTATGATAAATTATCTGAATGGAAAATTTCATTAATAATTGCGGCAAAAAGGTATTGGACGGAAAACATTTAACCGGCGAAGAAGCAGATAAATTATTATCCATCAATAACAAAGAATATCTGCTTTTACTTATGCATCAAGCCCATACCGTACGCAGAAAATACAAAGGTGATAAAACAGATCTTTGCGCTCTCGTTAACGCAAAATCAGGAATGTGCAGTGAAGACTGTAAATTTTGCGCTCAATCATCTCGCTATAATACTGAGTGCAAAGTTTATCCTTTTATGGATACAGAGGCAATTGTTGAACGGGCTCGTGAAGCAAAAAAAATCGGAGCCGGCAGGTTCTGCATCGTAACAAGCGGCGGAGAAGTTTCTGATTCTGAGTTTAGCAGTATACTAAAAGCCGTAACAATAATCCGTAACGACCTTAATCTTGAAATGGATTGCTCTTTAGGTCATCTTACACCGGAGCGTATGAAAGCGCTAAAAAAAGCAGGTGTTACAAGATATAACCATAATCTTGAAACAAGCCCTGAATACTTTTCAAAAATTTGCACCACGCACACTTTTCTTGAACGTGTGGATGTAATAAATTGCGCAAAAGAGCATAATATGGAAAGATGCTGCGGTGGAATAATCGGAATGGGAGAAAATTCATCTGACAGGCTTAATCTGGCATTAAAACTGCGGGAAATGGAGATAGAATGTGTTCCGATAAATATTTTAAATCCGCGGCCCGGTACACCGCTTGAAAATACAGAATCCATCGCTCCAATGGAAATTCTTAAGACCATAGCGGTATTTAGACTTCTGCTTCCCGAAAGTACAATTAAAGTTGCCGGAGGCAGAGAACATAATTTAAGAAGTCTGCAGCCAATGGCTCTTATGGCAGGAGCAAACGGAATAATAGTTAACGGATACCTTACAACATCCGGCAACACTGCATCTTTTGATTTTCAGATGTTAAAAGATCTTGAACTGGAAAACGAATGAAACTTACAGTAAAAGAAATGACTTATGTTTCTATTTTTTCAGCGCTTACTGCAATCGGTGCGTTCATGCGTTTTAATATTTTTACAGTTCCTTTTACAATGCAACTCTTTTTTGTAATGCTGGCGGCAAGCTTGTTAGGCAGTAAATTGGGATCTTTAAGCCAGGTAATTTATATAATACTCGGGCTTATCGGATTTCCCATATTTGCAAAAGGAGGCGGACCCCAATATATTTTAGAATATACATTTGGATATTTGATAGGTTTTGCACTTGGCGCATTTATAACCGGTAAAATGATTGAAAAAAAAATATTCAATTTACCGGCATATGCATTACATTTTGTATCAATGTTTACAGGACTTTTAGTTGTATATTTTTCAGGAGTCCCGTATCTCTGGCTCATATTTAATTATGTGCTTAACAAAAAAATGGCTTTTGTAGCTGCCGTAAAAGCCGGCATGTTAATATTTCTACCGTCAGATTTATTTTTTATTTCAATAGCTTCATTTATATCAATAAAAATCAAAAACACTCTGGGAAAGGAGTTTGTAACCAATGGATAAAAAAATAAAAGTTGCAGTTCTTGGAGCGGGAGGCTTGGGTAAAGCCGCTGTTCAAATAATTTCTTTAAAAAAGGAAATGTCACTTGTTGCCATATGCGATAGCATGGGCTATGCGTATAACGCAAAAGGTTTAAACACTAAAGCTTTACTAAAATTAACAAGATCCGATTCAGTTGCGGGTTTAAAAGAAGGAAAATCATCAAAAGACCCTGTCGGAGAGATAATAAAACTCTCAACCAAATTTGATGGAGTTTTTATTGCCTTGCCTAATCTCCCAAATGAATTCATTCCAAACATTATAAAACGCTTTATAAAAAAAGGTGCAAGCCTTGTATTTACAGATGCCCTCAAAAGAACCCGGGCAACTGAACTCATGTTTAAACTTGATTCATCCCTAAAAAAATCCAAAAGCGTTTATCTTGTCGGATGCGGCGCAACTCCCGGATTACTCACAGGTGCCGCGGTACTTGCCGCTCAATCTTTCGTCAAAGTAGAAAAAGTCAACATCTGGTGGGGTGTGGGAATAGCCAACTGGGAAGAATATAAAGCAACCATAAGAGAAGATATAGCGCATATGCCGGGCTATTCAGTTGAAAAAGCAAGCCAAATGAGTGATGAGGAAGTAGAAGCTCTTCTTGATAAAACCGGCGGCAAACTGGAACTCCATGAAATGGAACATGCCGATGATATACTTCTTGAGCGTGCCGGAGTAGTAAGCAAAAGAAGCCAGGTAGAAGTCGGTGGAATAATGGATACCCGCAATGCAAAAAAACCGGTAAGCACAGCAATGACACTAACCGGCATTACTTACAATGGACAAAGAAGCTCCCACTGCTTCATGCTTGGTGATGAAACCACAATGGCCGCCAATGTTGTGGGACCTGCTCTGGGCTACATGAAAAAAGCCGTCTGGCTCAAAAAGCACGAAATCTACGGAATCTTCGGCTCAACCGAATTTATGCCGATGGTAGTTAAATGAAGACTAAAGGTATATTCATTACCGGAACCGACACCGGTATCGGAAAAACCATAGTTTCAGCGGGTATTGCGCGCGCATTGAGTACTATGGGATTTAATATCGGTGTAATGAAACCAATTGCAACCGGCGCAATAAAATCCAAAAACGGGCTTATTTCCGAAGACGCGATTTTTTTAAAAGAATCCATAACCAGTCCCGACCCGCTTTCTCTAATCAATCCGTCTGTATATTATCATCCCCTTGCCCCATCAGTAGCCGCGCAAATTTCAGGAACACCAGTAAACATAAAAAAAATAATGAAATGTTTTTCCATTTTGAAAAAAAAACATGACTTTATTATCGTTGAAGGCATAGGCGGAATAATGGTTCCGATCACACATAACTATATGGTCGCAGATATGATAAAAGAGATGAATCTCCCTGCAGTAATCGTCACAAGACCAGGACTCGGGACAATAAATCACACTCTACTGACTCTCGAATGCGCCAAAACTCACGGTATAAAAATTAAAGGCATTATTTTCAATCACTCTCAACCCGAACCAAAAATCCTTGCAATAAAAACAAATCCTGAAGCAATAAAAACCCTTTCCCAAACAGAAATTCTCGGCACATTCCCGTTTAAAAAAAATATCATACAAAACAAAAATTTCGATAAACTCTCAACCGTTATCAAAAAAACCATATCCCTTGAAAAAATTTTATCATGGTAAGACAGGCATCCCTCCTGCCCACCACTTTAATAATGGATTTATGTAGGGCAAGCTTTCAGGCTTGCTTCATTTATACTTTAGTTATAATTAAAAACAAACCAATTTATCTGAAAGTCCCATTAATAGGTGTTATCCAAAAAGCTGCATAAACTACTTTTTCCGTCATTACCGCGAAAACTGGAATCCTGTAAATTTATTTAATTAAGAAGTATTTGGTAGCGGCTGGATTACCATCCAGCTTAAAAAAAATAAAAAAAATGTATAATCAGATAACTGGTGATTTCGCTTTTACTGATAATATAAATAAAAAAACGGAATAAAGTCAAGTGAAAATCAAGTGAAAAATTAATTTGATTGATAATTTGAAAAGGCTTAACATATTTTGATATAAAAAATTGATATAAAATAAATAAATACAAAAAAATTAGAAACTGACAACAAGAGCGCTTCAGAGGATTGAGAATAGCGGAGAAAAACAGCCACCGTTAAAAATCCCTGATTCACGCAAAGTAACAGTTGATGTGAAGGAGTGATGAAAATGCCAGTTGTTAAAACCCTCGATGACATCATGAGGAATCTGGAGACCCTTGAGAACTATCGCCAATCAACAGATAATGCCGAGCGTAAATTCTATAAGGGTTTGCTCCGACGCGGAAAATGGTTCGTTGTATACGAGTGCCGCTATCACATTCTCATCGGTCCAAGCAGGTTTGTAGGTTACGCCAACAACAGCAAAAAGGTTCATGAAAACAACACATACAAGGATGGGAGAGAAACCAATCCAGCAATAGAAGTCGCGATTAACGCGCTGGTGGCAAAAAATGTAACCTATAGCGATGTAGACGAAAAGTTTGGTATCTTATGTACACGTGAAGGTATTACCCCACAAGGATCAAAAAAGAAAGTATTGGTACGTGAATTGTGAACTGAAAAAAACACTTCCACCCTCGCCTACTCTTCGAAGTGCTACGTCATCATCAACCAAAGGTGTTATCTATCTCCTAAAATCTGGGAGATACTACAAAGTCGGGAATAAATTCCGGAATTCTCAAACTTATTGTACTCGTCCCTCGTCCTTCGTCTTTCGTCCTTTCGTCCCTTCGTTCATATAATTCTTCGTACAAATAAAGTATAACATGTAAATGTAGCATAAGGTGAGGAACTAAACGATCCGTCATATAAATTTAAATAGAAATGATAAAAAGTATTATAAGCTCCGCCGGTATCACTTGACCAATAATTCCCTGATGAATTTGGAAAAAAACCGGTATTAATTTTAGGATTTGTTTTATTTGTAAGAAGCGTTTGCAATTCTGCTATTGTTGGTAATCTCCAATCAGTATACTCTGCCAGAGTGGAATTCTTAGCATTACTATCTGCATCCGCAAAATTACCGTAAAAACTGCTGTTTTTTTGCCACATTAAATTTGTAGAAAGATCCGTAATTGTACCATTCCCGTTATCTATGTAAATCCCGACATTAATTGATACTGTTGCTATTTTACTATCTGCCATTCCGTCATTTACATGATAAGTAAAACTGTCTTTACCTTCATAGTTTAAATTAGGAGTATAAATTAAGTTTGGTGCTGTGCCTTTAAGTGTCCCGTTAATTGGACTGGAATCCATATATAAGCTCAAACTGTTTCCATCAGAATCAGAATAATTAAGAGTAATATTCAAATCTGTATTTATGCTTGCCACAACGAATTGGTCATTGGCAATTGGTACATCATTAATACTATTAACTGCTATATCAACAGTACTTACAACACTTTCAACAAGTCCGTCCTGAACATGAAAAGTAAGACTGTCTTTACCTTTGAAATTCGCGTTTGGTACATATATAAAATCCGGTGCAACTCCCTTAAGACTTCCATTTGATGTTTGAATATCAACAATAAATCTAAGATCATCACTATCACTATCATAACCGGTAAGAGTAATTGGCAGTGGAATATCCTCATCGGTTGATACTGACTGATTATAAGAAATTGGAGCATTATTAACAACCTGATACGGCACTAAATGCCATGTAGAAATATTACTTATCTGCCCAAAAGCATTATCGCCCCAGCCGTATATTTTACCGTCTTTTTTTAATGCTATTGTATAATATTTTCCTGCGGAAATAGTTTGCCAATCGCTATCAACACCAATTTGTGTCGGAATATTTTTATTTTCAAATGAACCATTCCCTAATTGACCGTAATCATTATCCCCCCAGCCGTATAATCTCCCGTCTTTTTTTAATGCTATGGTGTGATATTCTCCCGCGGAAATAACCTGCCAATCGTTATCAATACCAATTTGTGTCGGGATATTTTTGTTTTCAAATGAACCATTTCCTAATTGGCCGTAATAATTATCCCCCCAGCCGTATAATCTCCCGTCTTTTTTTAATGCTATAGTATGAATCCCTCCCGCGGCAACAGCTCCCCAATTTTCATCAGTGCCTATCTGTGTTGGAATATTTTTATTTGTATTTGTACCATTCCCTAATTGTCCGTAATAATTATCTCCCCAGCCGTATAAAGCGCTATCTGTTTTTAATGCTATTGTATGATAACCTCCGGCAGAAACTGCTATCCAATCCCTTTCCGTTCCTATTTGTGTCGGGTTAATTTTTAATTGTGATAAACCCCCGCTTATTTGACCAAAAGAATTATTCCCCCAGCCATATAAAGTACTATCTGTTTTTAGACCTGCAGAGTGATATCTTCCCGCGGTAATTGCCAGCCAATTAGTATTACTGCTAATTTGCTGTATACTTTTTTTATCAACTATTGAATTATCACCCAGCTGACCAAAACCATTATATCCCCATGCATACAATGTTCCATTATCCTTTATTGCTATTGTATGGTATCCGCCGGCAGCTATTTCCTGCCAATAATATAAATCCATAGTTACTGGATTTTTCATATTTTCAGTTGACAATATACCCAGTTGTCCAAAGTTATTATATCCCCAGACATATAATTTACCATTTGTTTTTAATGCTGTAGCATGCTCTCCTCCTGCGGCTAATACCTGCCAGTCACTATCATTCCCGATGAGTAACGGGGTATTTATATCTTCAGGTGAACCATCACCTGCCTGACCAAAAGCATTATTACCACAGGTAAATAAATCACCATTACTTTTAAGGCACGCGCTATGATTACCTCCCGATGTACCGGTTACCCAGTCTGTATCTGTACCAGTCTGTATAGGACTATTTCTATTATTAGTTGTCCCGTCCCCTAATTGTCCATAACTATTAATACCCCATGTAAACAATGTTCCATTACTTTTTATTGCCATAGAAAATTTATTACCCGGTATAATAGATACCCAATCTGTATCCTGCCCTATTTTTGTTGGAATATTTTTATTTGCGGTTGTTCCGTTCCCAAGCTGCCCGTAAAAATTATATCCAAAGGCATACAATTCCCCATTGCTTTTTAGTGCCATGGTGTAACTGTCTCCTGCGCTTACAACTGCCCAATCAATATCCACACCTATTCTTATTGGACTATTTCTATTGTTTTGCGCAAGATTATTTGAATTTGTACCATCCCCTAATTGACCATAATAATTATTTCCCCAACCCCATAAGGTACCATCATTTTTCAAAGCCATAGTATGATAACTATAAACTGTAATTTCAGCCCAGTCTGTATCAACTCCAATTTTTGTAGGTATCCATTTATCAGTAGTTGTTCCAAGCCCCAATTTTCCATCCAAACCTTCTCCCCAACTCCATAATGTACCGTCACTTTTTAACGCTATCGTATAATTAACGCCGGCCGCAATATCTGCCCAGTCTGAATCTATCCCTATTTTTGTCGGTATATTTTTAAATATATTTGTACCATCCCCTAATTGACCATAATTATTTCTTCCCCATGCATATAAAGTCCCATTGCTTTTCAGTGCAATACAATGTGAATTACCGGCAGCAATTGCTGCCCAGTCTGTATCTGTTCCTATCTGTATAGGTCTATTTTTATTATCAGTCGTCCCGTCTCCTAATTGCCAATTATTGTTTTCCCCCCAACTCCATAATGTACCATCGCTTTTTAACGCAATTATATAATTATTTTTGCTTACTATTTTTGCCCATTTTCCTTCAGCTCCTGTTGTAAATGTCCACTCATAGTTAGCCTTAAGCGGATTACCATCTAAATCTTTTACTTCATTTGTAATTGTAACAGTATATTTAGTATTAAAGGCTAATAAAGATGACGGCACAAATACCGCTGTTATCCCATTAAATGTTACCGTTCCGGTAACACCATTATTTAAATAAAACGTTGACGATGTAATTGTTGATGAATCCATAATTTTTGAAAATGTTGCTGTAATTGAAGATTTAATTAACTCATTTTTTGCATTATTCAAGGGGTATGTTAAAAATACTTTCGGGACAATCAGTTTTTTTTCTGTTTCAAATATCCATGAATAATTTGATACAAGCGCATTCCCTGCTTTATCTTTAACACCGGTTGAAATCGTTGCTGTATATTTTGTACTGTTTGCAAACGGAACTGATGGAGTAAATACTGCTGTATTCCCGCTATATGTTACCGTCCCTGTTACTCCATCAATTGTAAATGTATCCGCATTTATTGTTGCAGATTCCATTACTTCGCTAAATGCTGCTGTGATGAGAGTATTAACATTTACATTTACCGCGTTATTTACAGGACTGACATTTAAAATTGCA
>JACQWU010000103.1 GCA_016209155.1 Candidatus Desantisiibacteriota bacterium
AAATGTAGAATATATGTTTTATTTGAATGGTGAAACTGATCCTTTAATGCATCCTCATTTAAAATTTCTTACTTTACTTTATCTTGCAGAATGTAAGGATTTATGTCCGACAGGAAAATATCAGGCTTTACATGAAATTAAGGGCGGCCAGTTTTTTTTCAGAGGCAGTCATGAGCTCCCGCTTGCGCGTTTAGCCGGAAAATTCGGGAAAGATGCTGACGCATTTTATAAAAAAGGTGTTTCCTTAGGCGGAATAAAAGCACCTTACGGTGATATGTCCATACTTCTATATCCATTCCCAAAAATACCTTTAGTTTATATTTTCTGGAAGGAAGACGATGAATTCCCTGCGCGTATAACTCTTTTATTTGATGAAACAGCCGAAAAACATTTATTGTTGGAAGGGTTATGGGGCACAGCGTTTTTTACTACTAATATATTTATGCTGGATATACCCCCTATAAAAGGTAAGGGAAAATGAAAAATGACGTAGAGACGCAAAATTTTGCGTCTCTACAATTTTGATAAATATAAAAATAAATTAAGGAAATCTGGTGTCAAAAGAAAAAACACGTTTTTTTTGTCAGGAATGCGGCTTTGAGTCTTTAAGATGGCAGGGTAAATGTCCGGGATGCGGAGTATGGAATACAATGGTAGAGGAAACTGTTGCGGTATCTGCACCGGATTCAGTATCTCATTCGGGATTTAATACTGCTACAAAAATGATTCCTCAAAAACTTATGGAGATTGAATCCATTGAGAGGAAACGCAATTATACAGGCATAAAAGAATTTGACCATATACTGGGCGGAGGGCTTGTTACCGGTTCCTTAATACTCCTTGGCGGCGAACCCGGGATTGGGAAATCTACTATTTTGCTGCAAGTATGCTCAAGCATAGAAAAACAGGGTAAAAAAATTCTTTATATAAGCGGAGAGGAATCTCTTGCTCAAATAAAAATGCGCGCAAA
This sequence comes from Candidatus Desantisiibacteriota bacterium, assembly GCA_016209155.1. Lineage (GTDB taxonomy): Bacteria > JACRDZ01 > JACRDZ01 > JACRDZ01 > JACRDZ01 > JACQWU01. Next base: position 971 of record JACQWU010000103.1, read on the forward strand.
CAGACTTGGCGTTAAGGGTGATGGCTTTTATGTTTTTACTGAAACTTCAATAGAAAATATTGAAGAGGAAGTATTAAAACTTAAACCTGATCTTCTTATCATTGATTCAATCCAGACTATTTATAAAAATGCAATTACTTCCGCCCCGGGAAGCGTATCGCAAATCAGGGAATGTACGGCAAATATTTTATACCTGAGCAAATCAAACAATATTACCACTTTAATAATAGGTCATGTGACTAAAGAAGGCGGGATTGCAGGCCCCAAGCTTCTGGAGCATATGGTTGATACAGTTCTTTATTTTGAAGGCGAAGAATATCAAATGTACAGAATCCTGCGCGCTACTAAAAATAGATTTGGGCCTGTCAATGAACTCGGCATTTTTGAAATGGGTGAAAGCGGGCTTAGTGAAGTAAAAAATCCTTCGGAGATATTTCTTACGGAACGGCCTGAATCATCCCCGGGTTCAGTTGTGGTCGCAACAATAGAAGGGACGAGGCCATTACTGGTTGAAGTGCAGGCATTACTTTCTCCGACAAATTTCGGGTATCCGCAAAGAATGGTAAAGGGACTCGATTATAACCGTCTTCTTTTAATTCTCGCAGTTCTGGAGAAAAAAGTCGGGCTTCAGTTGGGGAATCATGATGTTTTTGTGAATATTCCCGGCGGGGTTAAGGTTGATGAGCCGTCAATAGACCTGGGAGTTGCAATGGCAATTGTTTCAAGTTTCAGAAACCGTATTTTAAAAAATCAGAAACTTGTAATAACCGGTGAGGTTGGACTTACAGGAGAAGTCAGAGCAGTAAATAGAATAGAAAACAGAATAAATGAAGCAAAAAAAATGGGTTTCACTGAAATAATTATTCCAAAAAATAATTTTAATAATCTGCAGAATATTAATAAAAAAAACATAAAGCTAAGCAGTGTCAATACAGTTGAAGAAACAATTGAAGCGGTGTTTTGAATTAGGTGTATAGACTGAAGGCTGAAGGCTTTTAAGTAAAACCTAATAGTCTTCAGCCTAAACACCTGAATATTTAAAAGGAAAAACATGAAGAACCTGGTTGAGGTTAAAAATTTAAAAACTTATTATTCACGTCCCTTAAGTTTTTTTGGGAAAAAATTTTTTACCGTAAAAGCTGTAAATGATATTAGTTTTGTTATACCTGAGGGGAAAACTGTCGGGCTAGTTGGAGAAAGCGGATGCGGAAAAACAACTGCGGGTAAAAGTATCTTGCGTCTTATCGAGCCAACTTCAGGAAATATTTTTTTTGAAGGTGAGGATATTTTAAAAAAAACAGAATCCGAAATACGGAACTTACGCAAAAAAATGCAAATTTTTTTTCAGGATCCCTATAGCTCGCTTAATCCTCATATGACTGCCGAAGAAATTATAAGCGAACCTCTTATAATATATAAAACATATAATTCATACGCTGAAAGACACAAGCGGGTACTTACAATTATGAATCATGTGGGACTCAGTTCTCAGCAGATGAAAAAATATCCGCATGAATTCAGCGGCGGACAGCGTCAGCGTATAGGAATCGCAAGGGCACTCGTTCTTAATCCAAAGCTAATTATTGCCGATGAACCTGTTTCAGCTCTTGATGTTTCCATTCAATCCCAGATAATTAATCTCCTGCTTGATCTGCAGGAAGAGTTTAAATTAACATATCTTTTTATTTCACATGATTTGAGAATTGTGGAATATATAAGCGATTATATTGTTATAATGTATCTTGGAAAAATCGTTGAAATCGCCCCGGTAAAGGAATTATACAAAAATCCTATGCATCCGTATACTCAATCGTTACTTACAGCGATCCCTATTCCTGATCCTGAATACAAAAAAACAAGAAAACTTTTAGAAGGCGATATCCCAAGTCCGTCGCATGTACCTGACGGATGCAATTTCCATACACGCTGCCCCGAAGCTGAAGAAATGTGTAAAAACATTGAACCTGCACTTATAGATATCACGGATGGATATCTGGTATCATGTCATCACCGACGTCGGGCATGATCTTTACGCAGCGGCTTTTTCATACAGATATTTTTGAAAATCAATAAAGGTAGTACGGATATTTTCAACCCCCCCCAATATTTCTTCTGCATCGCGAATTGCCTGATATTTTAGTGTCAGCAGGCCGGGTAGTTTTTCCTGATCAAGTTCTTCCACACCGGATTCAATGTATTTTGAAAGCGCAAAGTCTAAAAATTCTTTCTGTTTACTATCCAAATCTTTAAAAATTTTTGATTGTGCCTGAGCGACACGCGTTTCTCTGGTAATTGGTTTCATAGCAAAAGAAACATATTCAAGCACATCAAACAAATCGCTTTTTTCAGCATCAATTAATTTCTGTAAAGTATTTAATTCTTCCCTGCCGTATCCGGCGGATTCAAGTTTTTCAAGCAATGTCCTGCATGTCACCGGATTAGACCAGATTTTACGGAGTTCGTCTTCGTTTTTAAAAAATTCCGGTAAAGTACCAAACAATTACACATACACAGGGATTTTGATTGCATTTGGGACAAACTTCTTCTATTGGGTCCCCATCCCATTCTGGATCGGCAAAGTGATGATACGCATCCACAAAATCATAGATAGTGAAATATTCTTTGCCATCAAATAATCTTGTACCTCGTCCGATTATCTGCTTGAATTCAATCATAGAATTAATAGGACGCATAAGGATTATATTGCGGATATTTCGGGCATCAACTCCTGTTGAGAGCTTTTGCGAAGTGGTCAAAATGGTTGGAATAGTTTTTTCATTATCCTGAAACTCCCGCAAATACTGATCCCCCAGTGCTCCATCATTGGCGGTAACACGCACACAGTAATTTGGTTCTTTGCTTTTTTTATATTGATTAACCAAATCCCGCACTGCCAGCGCGTGATCTTGCGTGGCGCAGAAAACAATTGCCTTTTCGCCCTGATTAATTTCGTTTAAAAAAATTTTCACACGTTTGGCTTCACGCTCCTTAATTTCTATAATTCTATTAAAATCAGGTTCTGTGTAAAGTTTTCCTTCTTCTATTTCATCTTCAATAATCTGATCATCCGAGGTATAAATATAATCGTCTATTGTGGTTTTTATACGTTTTATCTTGAACGGTGTAAGATACCCGTCATTGATCCCTTCTTTGAGTGAATAAATATATACAGGATCACCGAAATAGCGGTAAGTATCAACATTGTCTTTGCGTTTAGGCGTTGCTGTAAGCCCAAGATAGACTGCCGGTGAAAAATATTCCAAAATGCCGCGCCAGTTGCCTTCATCATTCGCACCGCCGCGGTGACATTCATCGATAATAATAAAATCAAAAAATCAGCAGGATAACTTCAGAAAGAAGGTACAGGTTTGCCGTCTTTATCCATACTGCTCATACAAGCCAATTATTTTGTTCAAAAAAGGTTTTGTTCCAGAGTTCATCAGGGGAGGGAAAAGCGGCGATCAACCCTTCTTTCCCTGTCTTCATACAAATTTGATAAATTTCTTTTCCGTTACTTGCGAACGTTGTATCCAAATTCATCTTTTCAGCGTAATTTTTAGATTGCGCCACACCTTCACCCACTTCAAGCTCATCACTTTTAGCTTCAATAACAGCAAGCTTCCGGCCGCGATAAACCAATACATAATCGGCTATTAAAGGCTTTGCGCGCCCACCGCCGGTTTGGATTTTACCCGCGGTAATAGGATATTCCCGCAAAATTTTAGAATCCGCGATTACACCCCACCCGCTCACCTTTAATTTCGGGTCAATATATTCGGCTCGTGTTTCTGATTCGTTCATAATTTTTGGTTACCTTATTAAATTATACGCTACGATACGTAGGGGCAGATCCCCGTGCCTGCCCTCTTTGTTTTATGTTTTTATATTTGTTTTTAAATCCATTATATTCGTTTCAGGGCGGCCACAGGGAGCCGCCCCTACGGTTTATTTTTTACCCCAATCTTCCAAACACCTTTTTCAAGAAAAGCTTCTATTGTTTGGCGATTTGCTTTATTTATCAAATTAGAGTGTGATACTTTATATTTTTTTGAATATTCCGCAAGCGTCATAATATGTGCACCTTCTAAATACGCAAGCCTCTTGTGGTAGCTATTCGTAAGCGCTTTGCCGACTATTTCCTCCATAATTTTTGTAATACCTTTTTCGCCAAACTCTTTAAAAGCCTCGTAATACATTTTTCTATCAATGAATTTAATATTCACCGGCACAAAACCTTCTCGTATAAGTAAATAATTGTTTATTACTCTTCCGATACGGCCATTACCATCAACAAACGGGTGGGTGTGTTCAAAAGTAAGATGTAAAAGCGAAATACGTTTTATAATATTTTCATGGCTGTTTGCATTATACCCTATAAGCATTTTTTCTAATCTTTCTACTACTTCTTTTGGATTTGGCGCTATATGGTTAGCAACCTTAACCCATTCACCATTCTTGCGAAATCTTCCGGCGATATCATCCCTAATATTTGCTATAAGCATTTTGTGAAGAAACAAAATAACCTCAAGTGTGAGTTCTTGTTCTTTGGCTTTTGTATCAATATAAGAAACTACCCGTGCTAGATTTTTTGCTTCAAAAATTTCCCTTTCGGTTATATACCTATCTAAATCAATTTGTAAAAGTATTTTCTCTGTTTCTTCAAGACTAAGACATTGGAATTATACACCTGCTCAGCAACCTCTGCCTCACTCAGTAATTTTAGAAGTGATTGCTTCCCGATAGATGCAGTATAATACCGCTCTCTCAAACGATTGATTGTATTAAAAACATGTAATATCTTTGCCATAGTTAAAACATATCCCTTTTTCACGCTTTTGTCAACATAACCGTGAAAAATTATAAAAAAACTGAAATTTTCACGGTTATGAACTATACCCAATTAAAAACATTTTTTATTTTCTAATAAATAGATACAAAGTATGCCGGTTTGTATACATTAACTCAAGAGATGTATACAAACTTTCAACCCAAACCACAATACTTTTTCACTCTTTTAGCATTATAATCGTAAAAAATCGCAAAAAATTAATAATTTTCACGGTTACCTATGTAGGGGGCAGGTCCCCGTGCCTGCCCTTTTTGTTTCCGTGCTTTATATTTGTTTTCCTGTTATCACATTTTTTTATGTTCACCATGCGCTTCAGGGTGATCACAGGGAGCCGCCCCTACATTTCAATGCAATGATTTCACACAGTAGCCAACCGAGATAATGACGTCTAAATTATAGCAATTTGTCGGTTTGGTAGAAAATTCGGAATTCCCGAATTTTCATATCGTCTCACTTTCTATAAGCTCTTTTTCTTCATAAATATTTTTTATGTGTTTAGTACTCTGTTATTTTTACAAAATTGTATTTATTCCTGTAACCGGTACAGCTTTAATGCCGGGAGACAGAGTGGTTAGTTCTTTCCATGTACTCTTTGCCGGAGACAGGTGAATGACATATTTTTCAACTTTGTAAC
>JACQWU010000062.1 GCA_016209155.1 Candidatus Desantisiibacteriota bacterium
CCAATATGATATTGTTCATTGGAACAGTTCATTATATCGTATGTTAAATGTTGAAGAAGCTGTTAAATGGAGTAGAGATGTACTCAGGTATGGCGGCCTTTTTTATATGGATGATTTTATCGGAGCTTCAAGATTTCAGTGGAATGATGAACAATTGAGAATTGCTACAAACGTAAGAAGTGTTTTTAGTAAAACAAAGTATCTGTCTGATCCGAATGCTAATGATAAATTTTTACCAATTGAAATAAAGAAACCTGATCTTGAAAAATTCATTAACAGTAATCCGTCTGAAGCTGCTGACTCTGATAAAATTCTTGATACAATAATAAAATATTTTCCTAATGCAGAAATCCAAAAAACAGGAGGTATTATTTACCACCTGGTTTTATCGAATATGCTTCACAATTTTGATGAAAATAATGATAAGATTTTATTGGACCTGCTTTTATTAATTGATGAACTTTGTATTGATTTAGGGCAATCTCATTATGGTGTTGCGCTGGCTATAAAAGAAAAGATGTAAAAAAATGGCTCAAATATTAAAAAAAACATATAATTTATTTTTTAATAATAACAGATTGCAAAGAATCTGGATATTAGCAAAAACAGATTTTAAACAAAGATACTATGGCTCTTCGTTGGGTTTATTGTGGGCATTAATTAATCCATTATGTCAGTTGGTAATTTATTATTCAGTTTTCACACTTATTTTTCAAGGGTCGGTTCCTAATTTTGCTTTATATATATTCTCAGGCTTAATTTTATGGATGTTTTTTACTGAAGCAACAAAAAAAGGTATACATGTTTTAAATTCAAAAAGATATCTTCTTGAGAACATTCCTATAAATAAGTTCGATATATACCTGTCTTCAGGAATTAGTGCATTCTTAGGTGTTTTATTTAACATATTGATTTTTTTCATTGTTAGTATTTTTTTTGATATAAAATATTCTTATAACCTGTTATTTTTACCTCTTATTTTAATTAATCTGTTCATTTTTGTTTTATCAGTTACATTCTTTTTATCAACAATTTATATCTATATCCGTGATTTGGATCATATCTGGGATATATTATTATTGGCGGGCCTTTGGACTATTCCTATTATCTGGGATCAAGCGTTCGTAATTAATAAACTCCAATTTCTCCTGTATTTACATCCATTGACAGGGATACTTATTAATATCAGAGAAATATTATTGTATGATACATTTCCTGATCTATTTATTTTATTTTATGATTTTGTTTATAGTTTATTATTGTTTTTTACAGGATTGTTTTTTGTAAATAAGTTCTCTCATAAAGCATTAGAAATGGTATAATATGTTAAATGCTGATACCAAAATAGTAATTAAACTTGAAAATGTTAATAAAACATTTCATATCAGGGAAAAGAGATATTTGACTGTCAGGGACCGGGTATATAATATCTTTAAACCCAATCCGAAAAGAAAGATATATGCTTTAAAAAATATAAACCTGGAAATTAAAAAAGGAGAGTTTTTTGGAATCATCGGAAAGAATGGGAGTGGAAAGTCAGTCTTGATACATATTATGACCGGCGCTTATCCTCCTGATAAAAAAGGAAAAGCTGAAATTAACGAAAAGTTTATGAGGTTAAGCTTGGGGCTGGGATTTAATCCGGAAATTTCAGCCCGGCAGAATATATACATCAATGCTTCGATATTAGGACTGCCTTTAAAAGTTATAGCTGGAAAATTCGATGAAATCATTCAGTTTGCCGAACTCGAAGATTTTGTTGATACACCAATTAAATATTTTTCTACAGGAATGAAAATCCGTCTGTCTTTTTCCATTGCTGTTCATGCAGAAGCAGATATTTTTTTAATGGATGAATTTTTTGGAGCTGTGGGTGATGAAAAATTCAAAGAAAAAACTAATAAAGTATTTAAAAGTACTTTTATTGAGGGTAAGACAGTGGTACTTGTAAGCCATGATTTGAATACCATCAAAAAATATTGTAACCGGGTCTTATTATTGCATTATGGTGTGCCTGTTATGATTGACAAACCTGAACCGGTCATTCAAAAATATCATGAATTGTTGGAGGTAAACACATAAGTTTTTCACTTGATTTTGCACAGGATTGTAAGTACATTTCACCGGATGAAAATTTAGGGCTACGTAACAAATCAGAGGAAGGTGGTGAAAAAGATAATCCGAACAGTAACCAACTTCTCTTGATTCTATCTGTAATTGTAATATAAATAAAAATTCAGAAATCAACATCTATGGCTATCAAAAAGAAATCATAATAAAAGGGTGGGCGATTGATAAATTATCAAATGATTTAGCCGGTGGTGTTTATATCGAAATTGACAATATTCTTTATAAAGCAAAATATGGTATTATAAGGCGGGATATTGCCGATTATTTTAAGGATAAAAAATATATAAAATGCGGATTTGAGCTAATACTTCCAAAAAAAACTATTAAAGACGGTACGTACTCATTCTCCTTAAAAATTTTAACAATACACAAAAAGCAATATTATTCCGAAAATGAAACCACATTGATTCTATCAGGTTATCCATATTGGGATGAGGATAATAAAAATGCCGATAATTTAATTGAAATTATTCGAAAAAAAGAATCAGATATAGACAATTTATATTATTTAATCCAGGAAAGAGATTCTTTTATCAATGCCCTGCATAATTCCTTATCATGGCGAATTACATTTCCTTTAAGAAAAGTGCTGGATTTTATTTTACTGATGAAAAAGGCTTTATACTATAGTTTTTTTACTATAAAAAATCAAGGTTTTAGCATATTTATTAAAAAGGCATATCTGTTTATTACAAAAGGCGCTGAAATTTTTTCAGGTGATGATATATATAAAAATTACTATCAGTTTTTACAGTTGCACAAATTAACCCGCACAGATGTTAATAAAATAATAGAAGAATGTGAAGATTTTGAATATAAACCAAAGATTTCCATAATAACACCCGTTTATAACGTAGAGCCAAAATGTCTGAACAAATGTATAAACTCTGTAATTGCACAATATTATCAAAACTGGGAACTTTGTTTATATGATGACGCTTCTACTAACTGCAGCACCATTAAATGCCTGGAGAAATGGCAAAATAAAGACGAAAGAATAAAAATAAAATTTGGTGAAAAAAATCTGAATATTTCCGGCGCATCCAATGAAGCAATAAAAATTGCCACAGGTGAATTTTTCGGTTTGCTTGATAATGACGACGAACTAACCCCTGATGCACTATATGAAATTGTTAATGCCTTAAATAAAGACAATTCTATAGATTTTATATACAGTGATGAAGACAAGCTGGAAATGAACGGAACTTTGTCTGGTCCTTACTTTAAATCAAACTTTAATTTGGATTTATTTCTATCGAATAATTATATCTGCCATTTTTCTGTGATCAGAAAAACTATTGGTAACAAAGCGGGATGGTTCAGAACAGGTTATGAAGGTTCACAGGATTATGACCTGTTTTTACGGATTATTGACCATACGCGTAATATATATCATATTCCTAAAGTTTTATATCACTGGCGAAGGATACCGGGCAGTACGGCAAGCATGTATTATAATAAAAGCAATGCAAATATTGCCTCAATAAAAGCATTAACTGATTATATAAAAAGAAATAACATAAAGGGAGAAGTTGTCAATGGAATATGGCCCGGAACATTTAGAATAAAAAGAACTATTATCAGCGAATCATTGGTTAGTATTATTATCCCTTTTAATGACAAAGTAGAATTATTAAGAAGATGCGTTAATAGTATATTAAAGAAAACAGATTACAGAAATTTTGAAATTATTCTGATAAGTAATAATAGCGAAAAAAAGGAAACTTTTAGTTTTGTAGAGAAATTAATACAGCAAAACAATAATATAAAATATTTTGAGTATAATATACCTTTTAATTTTTCAAAAATTAACAATTGGGCGGTAGAACAGGCAAAAGGAGAATATATTTTATTGCTTAATAATGATATAGAAGTAATTTCCCGCGAGTGGTTAAATTCAATGGTCGAACATATTCAAAGAGAAGAAGTAGGCGCTGTTGGCGCATGCCTCTTATTCCCTGATAATACAATACAACATGCAGGGATAATCTTAGGTGCAGGAGGGATTGCTAATAATGCTTTCTTAAGAAAGCATAAAAGTGATAAGTTGCATTTAACGATGTTGATTTATCGCTTAAAATCAGGAAACAAGGTTATTTAATAGTTTACACACCATCTGCATTGCTGTATCATCATGAATCGGCGACAAGAGGGTATGAAACCACATACGAAAAAAAATTACGGCTTGAAAAGGAATCTCAATATATGATTTCCAAATGGGGAGAATTTATTAAAAATGACCCATATTATAATCCAAATTTAACAAGAGAAAAGCTTGATTTTAGTTTAAAGATATTTTAAATTAATTAATTTTAGGAATTAAAAGATTTATCTTAACCATAATAAAAATCAACCGTTGAGCAAAAGGGTGCTTATGCAATTCCTCAATACCGCATTGTTAATAACTTTTTACTTTTACCCATAAGTATGAAGAAGTTACCAAAATAATGAATGAACATTGTAATGTTAAAAAATAAAAAGAATTTATATTGGAAAATCAAATATTTGACTAAATTTGCCACATATAAACCCATCTAAATTTTAATAAATATGTGTGATATTATTCATATTGAAAACGTAATATCAAATTATTTTACGTTGAATCTTAATAAGAATGAGATTGATTATAAAACACTGTACAAGTTTAAAAATCGTATTGAAAAAAATTCAGTGAACAGAATAAATGTGTGTTTATTGATTTTTCAAATGCCTCATTGATAAATACAGCCATACATAATTCTGAATTTTTTACAATTAAAAATGATAAAATAATCTATAACCCCAATGATAATAAAAAAAAATTATTAGAAGGTATTGGGGTTTATTTTAATGCAAAGATACCATATCGTGTTAAAAATGACTTTCCTGAAATAATGAAAGAGGTTAACACTGAATTAAATCCTGAATATGAATCTGTCTGCTAATTGTAAAATTTTTAATGATGCAGTTCATGGATTTATTTATTTGAGTAATGAGTATTGCGAAAAAATAATTGACACCCCTCATTTTCAGCGTTTAAAAAGATTAGAACAGACAAATGTCAGACCATTATATCCATGTGCACATCATGATAGGTTTGTGCATTCTCTTGGCACTTATCATTTAGGATCAATTGTTTCAGAAGCGGTTTACGAGAATTCTCATAAGCATTTTCCAGATTTAGATTGGACTATATGTAGAAGAAGTTTCGAAATAGCTTGTTTATTGCACGATATTGGACATGCTCCCTTTTCTCATACCTTTGAAATGTACTATGAAGAAGGAGATAATTTAAATAAATTACTTACAGACGGCAGTTTTATAAATAGCCCAGGACATAATCCTGAAAGAAATGAGTTTTTTTCAGACTATAATAATACTACACCGAATCAAAAACAGCATGAAAAAGTAAGCGCGATATTAGTTCTTACAACTTATTACCCGATTCTAACAGACTTAAGTGCCGATCCTTTCTTAGTTGCAAGAATGATTCTTGGATTATGTTATATTGATTACAAAAGAAATAATCATAAGAAACTTTACAACTGTTTCATTGGTCTATTAAATGGAAAAACTATTGATGTAGATAAACTTGATTATATTGCAAGAGATCAATGGGCTACTGGTCATATTTTGAAAAGCATCAGCATTGAGCGTTTGTTAAGTTCGGTTTATATTAAAAAAATTAATGATAATTATGTTAGTTGTTTTCATAAACGTGCAGTAAATGAGATATTTACTTTGATTGAGGCAAGAAAATCAATGGATGTTAGATTTTATGGTCATCTTATTTCAAAATCAAGTCAAGATAAAGTTAGCATATAATCTGAGTCCTTGACTAAAACTGAACCTCTTTTCTAAATAAATTAATCTTTAAAAATAGAAAGCCCCTTATGTTGATTATTTTGATATGAATTCTCTGATAAATAATGGAATAATTATTCTAAACAAAAACAACATTTCGGAAGGAAAACCGACTGTTATTGTGTTAGGCTTTGCAAGAAGCGGTACAACTATGACAGCAAGCGTACTACAGGCGATGGGAGTTTTTATGGGAGGAAAAAACGCGGGTGTTGTGATAGAAGACCCCGATGTGTTCAATATCCTCGAAAACAAAGATCGTATAAAAGAGTTTAGAATGTTAGTCGAAAAAAGAAATCAAGAGCATGACATTTGGGGGTGGAAAAGACCCCGTACAATAGATTATACAGACCTATTTATTGACAAAGTGCGAAACCCTCATCTAATCTTTATGTTTAGGGATGCCCTTGCTATTGCCGTTAGAAATCAAATTGCTATTGAAGCCGATGTGCTGGCAACCTTAAAAGATGCGCAAAGAGGATACACCAAACTTATTGACTTTGTAACTAAAACCAAGCTGCCATGCATGTTAGCATCATACGAAAAAGCCATCCTGAAGAAATCATTCTTTGTTCAATCATTAGCAGATTTCGTCGGTATCCACCTATCGAAAGAACAACTAACAATTGCAGAAAATGCAATTATTTTAGATAAAAAAGAATATATAGAATCTGCCAGATTAATATTTTATACAGGAGTATTAGATAACGTAAAAAACGGCATTATCAGTGGATGGGCAAAAAGAAAAGATGAAAGCAATCCGGTTTCTATCAACATCATTGTCAACAATAAAGTGGTAATTACAGTTATCGCTGATAAATACAGGAATGATCTTGAAAAAAATGGAATTGGTAACGGGAAACATGCTTTTTCTTTTAACCTGACTCCTTATCTGCCAGAAAAAAAGAAATACACGATACAAGCAAAGGTAAGTGAGTCTGATTATGAACTTAGAAAAAGCCCATGGGAGATTAATCTAACAAAAACATAAAAAAAGGCGAAATTTGGAATGTAGAGACGTTGCATGCAACGTCTCTACATTCCAGGAAATCTTTAATTCTGGCAAAATAATGAAGAAAGTAGTAAATAAAATTTTTTCGGCTTTACAAAAAAAATCTCATAAATCGGTTGATGGAGGCGATCCATATCATAATATATTGGAACAATTTGTTGCAAATATTAATTCAATGAATAATCCAACGATATTAGAAATAGGTTCAAGAAATGTTTAAGGAAATGTTAGAAAAGACCTTTTTTTTTTCACCACGTAAATATAT
>JACQWU010000347.1 GCA_016209155.1 Candidatus Desantisiibacteriota bacterium
ATATGAAAAGTCTTCCGAAAACAATTCAATTGACGGTTTTCTGGAACAGATTTCTCTTTCTTCAGATATAGACAGACTGGACCAGAACTCAGACTGTGTGCGTCTTATGACACTGCATAACGCAAAAGGACTTGAATTTCCAATTGTCTTTATCACAGGTACTGAAGACGGCATTTTCCCCCATGGCAGCGCCTTTCAAGATGATAACGAGATGGAAGAAGAACGCAGATTGTGCTATGTTGGAATAACCAGAGCTCAAAAACAACTTTTTTTTACTTATACCTGCAAACGCAGATTATACGGACGTGAGATGTATAACAGTCCTTCACGTTTTTTAAAAGAATTGCCTGCGAATCTTATAAATGATTCTTATGGAAATAAATCTCATGACCAAAATTCCAATTACGATAATGATAAAAAAATTCAATATAATCATACTGATGCAAATGATATAGATATTTCTTCTTATGATATTTCACCAAAAGTAGATGAAGATGAAAATGAAAATTTCGATTTACAGATTGGACAAAAAGTTAGACATAAGCTCTGGGGTGTTGGAAAAATAAAAGATATTTACGGGAAAAAAGAAGATGCTAAAATAGTTCTTATGTTTGAAAGAGTCGGGATAAAAAAACTTGCTCTTAAATATGCTAATCTTGAAAAAGTATGAGATGATAGATTATGAAAAATATAATTTTTATTACAAATGAAAATAAACTTTTGAATGAACTGACCGGTTTATTTCCTGAAACAAAATACCGCGTGGAATCCATACAAAACGTTTCTGAATCTTTAAAGAAAATAACTCAAACTATCTATGATGTTATTGTTGTTGATATGGAATCAACCTTTGACTTTGAACTTGATATTATAAGTTTTATCAAACAGGCTCAGCCGCTTGCTGAAATAATAGTGCTTACTGATATAGAAAAAATCGATCAGGCTGTTGAAAGTATGAAAAAAGGCGCATCCTTATATCTTCCAAAACCTTTTAAAAAAGAACACCTTCTTCTGATTATTGAAAAAGCATTACGAACCAGAGAACAATCCATTTATTCTGAGCAGTATGAAAAAATAATATTAAATGATACTGTCGGCGGAAGCGGCGCAATGAAACGTGTTTTTGAACTTGCGGGAAAGGTTGCGCCGACTGATACAACCGTTCTTCTTATTGGTGAAAGCGGAACAGGGAAAGAGCTTACAGCTAAAGTTATACATATTCTAAGCCGGCGCAGACACAAACCTTTTATTGCGGTAAATTGCGGAGCTATTCCTGAAAACTTGCTTGAAAGCGAGCTTTTTGGATATACTAAAGGCGCATTTACCGGAGCTGTAACTGATAAAAAAGGACTCATCGAGGAAGCAAACAGCGGGACTCTTTTTCTGGATGAAATAGGAGAGATGCCTTTGTCCCTGCAGGTTAAACTTCTGCGTTTTCTGGAAGAAAAGACCATCCGAAAAGTTGGAGATAGTAAATCAATAAGTATAAATACAAGAATAATCGCCGCAACAAATAAAAATCTTTCACAGGCAATTAAAGACAAACAATTTCGGGAAGATTTGTTTTTCCGTATAAATGTAATTCAAATATCACTTCCGCCGCTTCGGGATCATAAGGAATCCATCCATGCTCTTATCAATCACTTCCTGCACAAATATAGCCTGGAGATGCAAAAAAAAATTCATAAAATATCACCTGAAGTAATGTCTATACTTTTGAATTATAATTATCCGGGAAATATACGTGAGCTTGGCAATATCATTCAATACGCGATTGTTATAGATGAAGATAGAGTCCTCTCACTAAATGATCTGCCTGATTACCTTAGCATTAACTCTCCTGCCCTTACACTGCCGGAGTATACAACATCTAATACAGCAACATCCAATGTATCAGCAGAGAAAACTTCCACTATTATGGATATTGAAAAAAGCCATATTTTGAATGTACTCAATGAATTTAATGGAAACAAAACCAAAACCGCGCAAAAACTCGGCATTTCCCGTTCCAGTTTATGGAGAAAAATAAAGAGGTATTCTCTTAACCTAATTATACCTCTTGCTATTTCTCTATTATATATCTGACCTGCCCCTACATTATAATCCAAGATTTAAATCTACTTTTAATTTAGTTATGGATAAAATTTCTCCTGTTTCAACACGAAGTAATTTTAAAAATAATTCAAAGCAATTGTCTTTTTTATAAATATTACCCGATACAAGCAATTTTGCACCTAATAAATTCCCGACTTTAACAGCACTTGTATCATCCATGAGACCGGTTTCACTTAACTCTAATTCCTTCATAATACTCTGCATATCTTTACGTTCAACTACTTTTAATTTATTATTTTTCATTAATGAAAAAATGAGCTGTTCGGTAAAATATTCGGCATTTGCATTTTGAGATGTTTCTTTCGAAATAATTGGAAGCATACCTGTCGGGATTTTTTCTTCGATTTTGTAGGTTGAATAATCTAATAATTGTGAAATTGCCATACTGAATAATTTTTGCAATGTTTCTTCTTTATTCTCAGTACCAATTTTATTTGCTTCAAAATAGTCTTCTCCTGAGTCAAACGGCTGGTCAGTGAAATGACTCAATTCTTCTTTCGCAATTTTAATTATAATAGCTTCAAGCTTATCTGTTTGATAATTTTCACCCGTATGATGGCTTACACTTCCCGGAGCACCGCCTTCGCTTTCTCCTTTTTCACCATAAGTAAGAAATATATATTTACTTGATGTATATTGAGAAATTTGCCTTAATATATACTCTCCCGTAGAATTCAATCCGCCTGTCCCAACACTAAAAAGTTTAATTCCTTTTCGTTTAGCATCAGATGCGGCATGAACGTAAGTATATTTCTGACCATAATCAAGATGCGGTGGTGCATCTGTGATAATAAAACCAAGTCTTATTCCGTCTTTATTCCATTCAATTGTTTCGATTGTGTCTTTTAATGCTGCTTGCAGATCTTCAGGCTCATCACGTCCACCCATAGCAGTTACTTCATTTATCTCATGTTGAAAAATATTAAGATCTTTAGTTAATGGAGTAATTTGTGTTATAAAATTATCCCCTCTATCTCTATAAAGAACCATCCCAAAGCGAACAGCAGGTTTTGATGATATTGAAGCTATATTAAGTTTTATAATTTCCATTGTGGCTTTTAATCTTTCAATCTCTTCACTCATACTTGATGTTACATCAAGTATAAAAAGAATATCGAGGGGAATATTTTCCATTATACTTTTTTGAAAATCCAGCTTAACTTCTATTTCTCGTTTTCCCTGTCTGTCAAATTCGATCTTAGTATTGCTTTGCATATAAGAGATAACCGCATTATATTGAAATATTTTTTCATTATTTTCAGACGGAAAAAACAAAAAAGAACCATCAGAATATGTTAATCCGCTGGAAATAATTTTATCATCACCAAATATTTTTATTACAGCATTTGGTATTGATTTCCCATTAATATCCTTTACTTTTATTATGATTCTTTCGCTGATATTAATTGGATAATGTTTTATATTGCTGTATTTGTTCAAATATTCAATA
>JACQWU010000346.1 GCA_016209155.1 Candidatus Desantisiibacteriota bacterium
ATCAGGTAAGATTTGATGTTACAACAATGGCTCTTGCTCCGCATTTTGAAATAATTACTCCGCTTCGTGACGGAGAATGGGAATTTAAATCAAGAGATGAAGAAATACAATATGCTAATAAATATAATATTCCGATCAAAGCAACAAAAGATAAACCTTATAGTCTGGACAGAAATTTATGGGGTGTAAGTATTGAATGCGGTGTGCTTGAGGATCCATGGACAGCACCTCCGCAGGATGCATATCAAATAACTCAGGATCCTTTAAAAGCTCCTGATTCTCCAGGAGTAATTGAAATTACATTCGAAAAAGGATTACCTGTTGCAATTGATGGTAATAAAATGGCAGGTGTTAAATTAATTGAAATGCTGAATATTAAAGGCGGAGAAAATGGAGTCGGCAGAATTGATATTGTTGAGAACAGATTAGTAGGTATTAAATCAAGAGAAATTTATGAAGCTCCGGGTGCAACTATACTTATTACCGCACATCGTGCTCTTGAAGAATTATGTCTTGATAGAGAAACCTATCATTTTAAGGAAACATTAGTTACAAAATATTCAGAATTAATATATTATGGTTTATGGTTTTCTCCTTTACGTGAAGCCCTTGACAGTTTTATTAAAAACACACAGAGATTTGTATCCGGAACTGTGCGGCTTTCTTTATATAAGGGTAATTGTACTGTTTTAGGAAGAAAATCGGATAATTCTCTTTATCATCATAAATTGGCTACTTATGATAAAGAAGATATATTTGATCATACAAAAGCAAGGGGTTTTATTGAACTTTGGGGCCTTCCATTAAAAATTTTAGGAATATTACGTAAGGACAAGAGATAGAATCACAGAGATTTATTCTGTGTTCTCTGCGGTTAAATTTTGGCATCACCATTTATTGTAAAGGATTTTTATGAGTAAAAAATTATGGGGCGGAAGATTTAAAGAAGATACAAATTCCTTAGTTGAAAATTTTACGGAATCAATATCTTTTGATTATCGTCTGGCAGAATATGATATAGAAGGCAGCATTGCACATGCAAAGATGCTTGGGGAATGCGGGATAATAAAAGAAAATGAATCAAAAAAAATAGTGAACGGGCTTAATGCTTTACTTAGAGATTATAAATCCGGTAACCTGGAATTCAGTACTGCACTTGAAGATATTCACATGAATATAGAATATTTGCTTATAAAAAGAATAGGTGAAGCAGGGAAAAAATTGCATACAGCACGAAGCAGAAATGATCAGATTGCGCTTGATATTCGTTTATATCTGCGTGATGAAATAAATAAAATTATTATTCTTCTTGAAAAGTTTCAAGTGGTTTTATTGGAATGCGCGGAAAAATGGCAGGATTATGCAATGCCGGGATATACCCACCTTCAACGCGCACAACCTGTCTTGTTAGGTCATCATATTTTATCATATTTTTATAAAATTAAAAGAGATAATGATAGATTAAGAGATAATCTTAAACGAGTAAATATTCTACCTCTCGGCTCATCTGCTCTTGCAGGAACAACATATCCTATTGACCGTACTGTTCTTGCCAGATTGCTTAATTTTCCAAAAATATCTGATAACAGTATGGATACTGTTTCAGATAGAGATTTTTTAATAGAATTTGCCGGTATTTCAGCAATTATAATGATGCATCTCAGCAGGCTGAGTGAAGAATTAATTTTATGGTCTTCCTCAGAATTTAATTTTATTGAAATCTCTGATGCTTTTACAACAGGATCAAGCATTATGCCTCAGAAAAAAAATCCTGATGTTCCTGAACTGGTTCGCGGAAAAACAGGCAGGGTTTATGGTCATTTAATGAGTTTATTAACCATTTTTAAAGGACTGCCAATGACTTATAATAGAGATCTTCAGGAAGACAAAGAACCTCTTTTTGATATTATAAATACTGTAAAAAATTGTATCGAAATATATATAAAAATGTTACCTGTTATATCAATAAATAAAGAAAATATGCTTATTGCATGCAAAAGAGGTTTCCTGAATGCTACAGACGCGGCAGACTATCTTGTGCGTAAAGGATTGAGTTTTCGTGAAGCACATGAAATCGCCGGTCAACTGGTTCAATACTCAATTGAGAATAAATATATTTTAGATGAAATTCCAATAGAAAAATATAAAAAATTTTCTAATCTTTTTGACAAAGATATCTATTCTGCTATTTCAATTAAAAATTGCATAAAAACGCGTACTTCTTATGGAGGTACTTCATTTAACAATGTAAAGAAAACTATTTTACGTGAAAAGAAAAAGATGAAAGGATGAGTATATAAAATGGGAATTATTTTAGAAGTACAGAGATGGTTAAAAGAAAGAATGGATGAAAATCTTTATATCCATTCAATATCCAGTGCTGAACTTGCCGGTGAAATTGCAAAAAAATATGGAGCAAGTGAGGAAAAAGCGCAGCTTGCATGTTTAATACATGACTGTGCTAAACCCTATACAATAAAAGATCAATTAGGATTTGCAAAATCTTTTAACATACAATTAGACGAAATAGAAAAAAATAATCCAAGTCTTCTTCATGCATTAATAGGACCTGAAATTTTCGAAAAAACTTTTGGTGTTATACATCCCAGCGTAAAAAGAGCTGTAAGGCTGCATACTACAGGTGATGCTAATATGGAATTACTGGACAAAGTCGTTTATGTGGCAGATTCTCTTGAAATGAATAGACATTATCCGGGGCTTGTGCAGATACGGGAAAAGGTTAGATGGGATATTGATTCTGCCTTGTTTTTAGTCCTTCAGCATAAAATACATCATACTATGGAAAATAGAAGACAGATCCATCCAAGAGTTTTAGCAATGTGGAATTGGCTG
>JACQWU010000351.1 GCA_016209155.1 Candidatus Desantisiibacteriota bacterium
ATGCAAAAACATGAAAAAGAAAAAATAAAGACATTTTCTATTGGATTTTCAGGTACAGGTGATTTTAATGAGTTAGCTGATGCTCGAAATTCATCAAAATTTATTGGTTCTGAACATTATGAAATTGAGTTGAATCAGAAAGAGTATATGGAATTTTTTTTTAAATCATTCTATTATACAGAGGAACCTATTGCAGAACCAACAATATCTGCCTTGTATTATGTAGCTAAATTGGCTTCAAAACATCTAAAAGTTGTACTGGGAGGCCAGGGAGCGGATGAACCTTTAGCCGGATATTATAGATATGTTGGAGAGAATTATATCAGTAAATACGCTTTTTTATTAAATAAATTACCGCTTAAAACTATTGCTGCTTTAATTCCTAGAAATGAAAGATTTAAAAGAGCTGCTTATGTTAGCAAATTTAAGTCAGAGTTGCAAAGATTTCTAGGTATTTATACAATTTTTACACCCGTTCAAAAAGAGTTTTTGTTTAATATTGATGTAAAAAAAACGATTAATAATGTTGATGACATTTTAGTGGAGAGATTATATTCAAAAACTGGTGGACTTAATGATTCCTTATCAAGGATAATGTTTATCGATACGAGGATGAGTTTATCTGATAATTTGCTTCTATTTAATGATAAAATTACAATGGCGAATTCTCTTGAAATGAGGGTCCCATTTTTGGATCTTGAATTAGTGAAATTTTTAGAATCCTTGCCATCTTCATTTAAATTAAGAGGTAAAACCAGGAAATATATTCATAAAGAAGCAGTGAAAAAATGGTTACCTGATAAAATCATTTATAGAAAAAAGCGCGGTTTTGAAACACCGATGGATAAATGGTTACAATCAGATTTATCAAGTAAGGCAAGAGAAATTTTTAATGCAAAAAATTCAGCGTGCAGTCAATATTTTATTCTCAGCAATATCAATAAGATGATTCAACAACACCAAAAAGGTGAAGAAAATTTTTGCAGGCATATTTTTGCTCTTTTATCGTTTGAATTATGGTATCAGAGTTTTTTTGAAAAAAATGATTGGTAATTATCGGAGGGGGAAGGAATGAATATAAGTATTTTTGGTTTGGGATATGTCGGAGTTGTTTCTGCAGGTTGTCTGGCATCCAGAGGACACAAAATAATAGGTGTGGATATAAATGAAAATAAGGTGGATATGCTAAATAAAGGGATATCCCCGATTATAGAAAAAGATTTGCCTGAGTTGCTTTCACAGGCTAAAGAAAAAGGTTTACTCAGTGCAACAACAGATACTGCAAATGCAATAAACAGTAGTGAAATATCTCTGATTTGTGTTGGAACGCCAAGCAGAGCAAATGGAAGTTTGAATACAAAATATATAGAGAATGTATGTGAACAAATTGGTGATTGTCTTAAACTTAAAAAAGATGCACACATTTTGATATTTAGAAGCACTATGTTACCCGGCACAAATAGAGAAACTATCATTCCTCTTTTGGAAAAAAGATCAGAAAAAAAAGAAGGAAAAGATTTTTTTGTAGTTTTTAATCCGGAATTTTTAAGAGAAGGGACTGCTGTATATGATTTCAATAATCCACCTAAAACAGTTATTGGAGCAAGTACTCCTTCTATAGCAGATAAAGTCTTGAAATTATATGAAGGTTTACCGGGACCGATGATTAAGACTACTTTAGAAGTAGCTGAGATGGTTAAGTATGTTGATAATAACTTTCATGCGTTAAAAATTACATTCGCTAATGAAATTGGGCATATCTGTAAAAAATTAGGTCTTGACAGCCATGATGTAATGAATATTTTTATGCAGGATACAAAACTAAATATTTCTACTTATTATCTTAAACCCGGTTTTGCCTTTGGAGGGTCTTGTTTACCTAAGGATCTGCGTGCGATTAATTATATGGCAAAAATGCTTGATCTGGAGACACCTCTTCTTAATTCTTTAATGCATAGTAATAACGTTCAGATATTGGCAACGATTAAACAAATTATTTTGTATGGTAAAAAAAAGATAGGGATTGCCGGTTTTAGCTTTAAAGCCGGAACGGATGATTTAAGAGAAAGTCCAATTATTGAGGTAATTGAAACTCTGCTTGGGAAGGGTTACGATTTAAAATTATATGATAAAAGTGTGTCAATTGCAAAACTTATGGGCGCAAATAAAGAATATATTAATAACCATATTCCTCATATTTCTTCCTTAATGGTAGACTCTTTAGATGTTTTACTTAAAGATAGAGAAGTTATTATTATTGGAAATAATGATAAAGAATTTGAAAGATTGTTAAGTGACAGCAGAGAAGATCAAATAATATATGATCTGGTAAGAATAGGTGCTATTTCAAATGCAAGATCAAATTATCAAGGAATTTGCTGGTAAAAAAATTCTAATTATAGTTGAAAACTTACCAAGTCCTTTTGACCGCAGGGTGTGGCAGGAAGCTACAGCTTTGAGAGATAACGGAGCCAAAGTTTCCATAATATGCCCTACGGGAAAAGGATATGAAAAAAAATATGAATTAATAGATGATATAGCAATCTATAGACATTCACTTCCTCTTGAAGCGGATGGAGCAATAGGCTATTTATTAGAATATTCAAGCGCTCTTTTTTGGGAATTTATTTTAAGCTTTAAAGTTTTATTTACTAGAGGTTTTGATGTTATCCATGCTTGTAATCCTCCCGACCTTATTTACCTTGTGGCATGTCCTTTTAAACTGATTGGCAAAAAGTTTTTATTTGACCATCATGATATTAATCCTGAACTATATTTAGCAAAGTTTAACAGAAAAGATTTCTTTTATAAACTAATGCTATATTTCGAAAGAAAAACGTTTAAATCTGTAAAAGTGTGTATTGCCACAAATAATTCATATAAGCAAATTGCAATAGAAAGAGGCGGAAAAAAAACAGAAGATGTTTTTGTTGTTAGGAGCGGGCCTTCTTTGGATCGATTAAAAATCATTAAACCGGTTGAATCATTAAAAAATGGGAAAAAATATCTGGTTGGATATGTCGGCGTTATTGGAAAGCAGGAAGGTCTTGCGTATCTTATTGAGGCGTGTG
>JACQWU010000352.1 GCA_016209155.1 Candidatus Desantisiibacteriota bacterium
AAGTTGAAGATTTTGCGACAGGCTTGTTGTATCGTATTTTACTTTTACATATAACTGCGGTGTGATTGCCTGATTTAAATTTTCTATATTAATATTAACCTTAAGTATATCCTCCGGCTTATATATTTCCTTATCCAGAGTTGCTGTAACTTTAAGTTCAATCCCTTTTATCGTAAATGGAATAACATAAGGTAAAGTTTCACCTTCCGGTTTTATTTCTATCCTGTAGACTCCCTCCACAAGATCCTGCGGTACAGTAAATCCGATTTGTTCTTCTTTTTCTTCATTTTGTTTTAAGAATATGCTTCTTTCTTCCTGATAAAAATCCGCAACTTTTATATTTATATTTTTTCTCCCCGCTCTATCTCCGGTATTTTTTACTTTAAATGCTATAATCCCTTTTTCTCCAGCAGCAAACTCTGTCTGTCCTGAAACCTGCTCTATTCCGAACCTTACATCAGTTATTGTAATTGTTGTGTCATACTTTTTCACATATCCGGAGCCGCTCGTAAGGCTGAGTGTTAAAGGATATTTACCTCCTGTTACAAAAGAAGGATTTATCTGAAAAGTATAATTTTTTTCCTCTTCATCATCAATATTTATCTCTCTCCCGTCATGATAAAACACGCTTCCCGCTTCAACTCTTCCATGGATATCACTGTAACCTGTATTTTTAACAACAAAATTTACCGGTATCAGCCCGTCGAAGCACCTGCCGATATTCACTTTTGATATTTCTATTCCCTCATAAGGCACAACATTAATCTCCGCCTCTGTACTATCCATACAATATTTAACTTTAAGACTATATTCCCCTTCTGTTAAATCACCAACAAACTGCATATTTTTGCTCTTATTTTTCTCAATATATATTTTCTCTGACACTTTTTGGGCGGGTTTTAAATCCGCCCCTACAACAGTTATCTCTATTTCCCCGTCAACATCCAATTTACCGATACTATTTATTGTATAAGGTAAAATTATCTTTCCGGCAGGATATTTAAATTCAGGGGTAATCCCTATTTTTACTCTTTCCCCGAATTCTATATGTTTTTTGATAAGGTGCTCAGGCAGAACAGGTGTCTTGCCTGTCACTTTCACAACAACATCCGTATCCTCACTTATACTCATTTCTCTTTTTACTATCTGCCATTCCTGTGGCTTTATAATTATCTGCTCTTCACTCATCACTCGTTGCTCATTGCTCATTGCTATATTTAAATTAAGCTCCATCTTCGTCGGATTATACAATCTTGATGTCACAGGAAACGTTTTTAATCCCGCAGCTTCCGGACAATCAAAATACGCTTTAATCTCAGGTTTTATAACTTCAATATTTTTTACAATCTCAGTTGAACTCGTTTTTGCCGATAATTTGAAATTCTCATTACAAATAAAACTCGTTGAATGACTTTCCGCTGTGCCGGGCGGAATTACAATATCCTGCGAATAAATATTTATATTATTGGAATAAATATTCAGTGTGCCGGGAAAAACATTCTGCCCTTTATTTGTTACAATTGTCTGTATAAAAGCGGTATCTCCGGTTTGATAAAACTCTTTATCCGTTTCAAGTTTTGCGCTTATACCTGATGCGTCCTGTACTCTTATTTCTCCCTTTTTATCATCTAATGTCTGTCCTATTGATGACAAAAATTTACCTTCAATAATATAATTCCCCGGCAAATCCAATATCCCAAAATCATGAGTCCATGATAACTTTTCTCCCGGCAAAATAGAAACAGTGCTTTCATACGCATATAATGTATCCCCCGCTGTCGTTCCGCCTATTTCACCTCTATATAATGTATATCCATTGCTATTTTGTTCCATCCATACCTGATAAAGCTTATCTCCCATCCATGTAAAATATCCGTCGTTTACATCACGGTCAAGCGCGATTTGCTGCGGACGCTGCGCTTTACCCGGAACCACATAACTCCATTTACTCGCGCCATTTTCTATTGCTTCATAAGCTATAACCATGGTACTGTCTGTAAGTTTTATAAAATGCGGATTTAAACCTTTTTTCCCTGTTGTATAAGCTATATTAAATTTATCCAGAACCGGCAAACCTGTATCAAAAATTCTATTTCTTGTAAATTCCGCTTTCAGCTTTATTCTGTCTTCAGCCTTCTGCCTTCTGCCTTCAGAATTGCCATTCAAATTCGCCCATCTTGCATACTGTAGTTTATACCAGTATTTACCTTTATTATCTCCATGCCGCATAGTATGCTTTTTATCCGCTCCATACTGCGCCCATTCAATATTTTCCGGATCATACCATGCATTTGTATCAATAACATATACCTTTACAGGCGTACCTCCCTCATATATATTGTGGACTCCCACACCTGCTGCGACAATCTCTAATTTCCCATCACCATCAAGATCAGTTAACATTGCAGAATTAACACCATTCACATCAAAATACACATCTAATTTAATCGGGAATCCTGCCGCAGCTTCACCGGTATTACGATATGCGTATATATTATTACTGCCAATAAGTATTACTTCAGGCTCTCCATCGCCATTTATATCGCCAATAACAGGTGTGGCAAAATTTAACATAGTACCTGTTCCCTGACCTGTAAAATCCGGCAGGTGAAAAGGAAAGTTATATTCTTTATTATTAAAGCCTATAACCCTGAATTTATTAGCGCGATTATATCCGCCTTCCCACATGCAAACTTCGAGTTTACCGTCTCCGTCAATATCTCCAAGCGAAATACTCGGCCCATGCCATGTGTCTCCCATGCCCATTTCCGCTACAGTTTTATATCCCATTAAACTGCCGTCGGAATTATATACAAATAAATTTGGGTTTCTATATGTTACTATTTCTAAAGCAGAATCATTATCCATATTCCCTATTGCCAGCGGACAATATATGTCATAGTCCCATCCAATAATTTTTGGCCAGCCCTGTGTATATAATGTATTTATTTCACTTGAGCTTACGCTTTTCGCATTAAAAGCTCCCATCCAATAATCCGAACGCGCAATTATTTCTTCAATATTATCGTTATTTAAATCATACATCCCAATACCGGCACTGCCATTACCGCTGTCATTTCCTAATTCTAATCTTGGGACATCTCCATCAATAAGCAGTAGTTTTTCCCCGTTTGCATTCCATACATACATACCCCTGTATTCCTCAGGAGAAGTTGGCGCGATAGATCCAACTGCCGCTATGTCGGGACTATTGTCTCCATCAAAATTTCCTGTTGAAAGTGCGAAAATTGACCATGCATCCATCCCCCCGCCGGGTCTAAAATCACCAATAGTTTTTACATTACCTTTATAATTAATCAGATATATTTTACCATTCATTTGATTGGATATTACCAGTTCATCCATACCATCAGAATTAAAATCATTACAAACAACAAATTGTCCCCCGCCATCATTCTCAGCGCTCATAATAATCGGGAAATTCTGAATATATGTGCCGTCAGGATTGAATACATGCAGTTTATTGCTTGTATTCACAATAATTTCTTTCACCCCGTCCGCATCCACATCCACAGCTTCAAAATTTGCAGGTCCTCTCCAATAATCGCTATTTAATATTTTTGGCCATCCTTCACGTATTCTATATCCCGGCATACTTATAGCCGAATCATATATCTTACTCCCCACACTAAACCAATATTTAATCCTATTAATATCAATGTTGGTATTAATGTAGTGCGAGGCTTCAGCCTCGCCTCCCCCGCCTTGT
>JACQWU010000350.1 GCA_016209155.1 Candidatus Desantisiibacteriota bacterium
ATTAAAACATTTTTTTGAGACAATGTTGTATCGCTTGTCATGGGAATTACATTAACATTTTTAAATAAAACAGTAATATTCTCTTTTAATTTTTTTTTATAAATTTCATCAATCGATAATGCATAAGCCTCAGTTAAAAGTATTGAAAAAATCAGTGGAAATATTTTAATGAATTCTTTATACATAGACATTTTCCTTATATTCTTACTTAATTATTCATTATTCCAAAATAGGAGTAATCAGCTCTTCAAATTTATCCAATTTTGTACCAACAACCTCATAATCGACATCAGGGAGTGAGGTCATCACAACATGCTGCGTCATGTGAGGGGTCAGGTAAGAGGTCTTATACTTGTAACTTAAGTTAAGTGCATTAACGATCCCTCTTAAATCTTTATAGCATCCTTTTTTTTTGCTGATTTCTTTCTCGGCCTGTTTATATTGTCTGGATACTGAAACGTATGAAATATTTCCCATATATGAGCCTATCTCTTTTAGGCTTTTTCCATATATTCTAAACAAATATATCATTGCTCTTCTTTCTGATGAGTGCTTTTTACTCCTTCTTTTTTTCAGTATTTCTGCTTTTTTTGTTATTATTTTTTTTATTTCATTTTCATTTTCTTTTTTTTCATCATATTCTCCAATACCTTTCACTTCACTGCGATCAAACTTTTTTCCCTTTATCAGTTTTTTCAATTTTTCTTTAAAAATATCTCCACCTAGCATTGACGGCCATTTATTATCTTCCAGACTCTTTAATAGTTCCGGAGGTACTTCCTTATTTACAAATGCATTCATTCTATTTCCGGCTTCTTTTTCATATTTACTAAATCTAAATAATATTTCATCCGTTACCAGCCATACCGGCTTTTGATTCATTTTTATATATGCAGAGTGGCTATCCCACTTATATTCACCGGGTATTTCAACTAATCTTGCCTTTACTGCATTTCTGTGGATATACCGTACCAATTCCAATAAGTACGATTCATCTTCAATTATTATCGATTTATATCTCCCTCGAAACAAAACACCATCAAGCCTATGTCTTTTATTATATTTTTGAGTATATACACCATTTATATGTCTCATTGCTCTTGAAATATTTCCCAGTGGCGTATGTAATAATAAATGATAATGATTTTTCATCAGTGAATATGCGTGTATTTCTATTTTAAACAGACGGCTGGCTTGTTCCATGATATTTAGAAACTGCTCATAGTCAATATCATCCTGAAATATTTCTTCTTTTCTTCTTCCCCTGTTCATCACATGATAACATGCTCCAGGATATTCTATTCTTAATGGTCTTGACATGCTTTATTTATAGCATGATTTATTTTTATTTGTCAAGTTAAGTTACAAGTATAAGACTTGACCCCTATGTGTTATAATTTTTAATAGTTTTTATTAATCTTTTATTTATTTTTCTTTAATAAGGCTTTAATTTTTTATATTTGTTTTAATATAAATGCAATGCGATTGATTTTTAACTATTCTAATATATTTATT
The DNA here is from genome assembly GCA_016209155.1 of Candidatus Desantisiibacteriota bacterium. Lineage (GTDB taxonomy): Bacteria > JACRDZ01 > JACRDZ01 > JACRDZ01 > JACRDZ01 > JACQWU01. Next base: position 1,516 of record JACQWU010000350.1, read on the forward strand.
AAGTTTGTCTATTGAAATTTTTCTTTGTTTTATTGGTTTTATATTTCGTATGAACGGCGAGCTGAGCGAATTTCGTATAATAAGGGGCGCAAGGTTTTTTTTGCGACCCGTTTATGCGAAATTTCGCTCCAGCGATTTGTTAGGCGGCGCTTTTCAGCCGCCTAGCAAAGCGCGGGAGCGACCGCAGGCGCTCAGCTCGCCGTTAGGCAGCGCGGCTTTATCGCGCTGCCTAACGCCGAAACTCACCTGCAAAAGACGCGTCAGCGGCTTTTGTCAGGTGCAGTGCTAATGTTGTAAGTTTTAATTTATTTTTTAATTTAATTATGCTTTCCCAATTCTATCCCAGGCTTCTGCGAATTTATCAATGTCATATGCTTTTGTTTGTAACCAATAAGATATTTTTCCGTTTTTTTCACCTTTATGGGCATTTTCAATAACTTCTTTAGGATATAAAATAAAGGATTTCGCTTCATTAGTGACATTATTTACAATAATCCAATAATCTCCCATTATTTTATTTAATGTATTTCCTAAAGGAACAGGATTACGTTCACTCAATGTTTTCACCTGAAGACTAATTAATTTGGAGCAATCAAAATTGTAAGCTATGATATCAACACCTCTGGCATTTCTTGCTGTAGGCATAGCATTCCATCCCATAAGTGAGAGTTTATAACAAACAAAATACAAACCAATATTACCTGTAATTTGAGTATTTTTTTTCATGATTTTTTTTGCATTGTAATTTTTAAATGCTTTTAAATTTGATTTTTATTTGCTTTTAATTTTGTTTAGATTTTATATGCTTTTATTATTTTTGTTTTAATTTAAATTTAACTCGATAGAATAAGGCTATTCTAATTTATTTATTAATTTTGTCTACTAAATTTTATATTTATATTTGTTTTATCTGGTCTTATACGGTTTTATTTGCCTTGCAACGGCGAGCTTAGCGAATTTCGTATAATAAGGGGCGCAAGGTTTTTTTTGCGACCCGTTTATGCGAAATTTCGCTCCAGCGCTTTGTTAGGCGGCGCTTTTCAGCCGCCTAACAAAGCGTGGGAGCGACCGCAGGCGCTCAGCTCGCCGTTAGGCAGCGCGGCTTTATCGCGCTGCCTAACCCGCAAACTCAGCGGCACGAAGTGTCCGCTGTAGTGCTAATGTTGTAAGTTTTAATTTATATTTTATTTAATAGATTTATATGTTTTTATTATTTTTTTATTGTTTTAATATAAATGCGATTTGATGAATTGAAAACTATTCTAATTTATTTGATAAATTTGTCTACAGAAATATCATTTTGTTTTATTTATCTTTGTTTTTATTTGCTTTTATTATGCCTTACCGAGTAGGTCGGGGAGCTCACGCTCCCGTCGCCCTCTAAGAACTGTACAAGCAAGTTTCCCTGCATACAGCTCAAGCACTTATAAGATTGCATTTTATTGTAATCCGGCAGTTAAATTGTTATTTATTTATATTGCGCAAGTGTTGCTTAATCTTCTTCTCATAACAAAATAGTTTGCATAATCCGGATTATACGGATTAGCTTTACCTTTAATCTTAATATATCTCACTAATTTTGTATATGAAATTCTGAGTCATTCCACAAGCTTCTTTTCGCCTGTTTTGGTTTTACTCCAAGCACTGAACTCCCATTTGCGTTTTGTATTATTGAAATATTGCTTGATAATCCATCCGCAGCTTTTCTTCGGGTGTCTTCTCCTTGTCCAATACCACAGTGATTTAAACATAACATCATCCGCATGTCTGAATGCTTTACTTGCCTGAATACATTTATGATATTCGCTCCATCCCCTGATTATTGGTTTTAGGGCTTTTATCATAGCGCAAGCTTTGTCGTGACCGATTTTAATTGTTTCTTTAATTTTTGATGTAAAATCTTTCACACTCCTCTGTGATGGTGTTATAATTATTTTGTTTCGATACTTTTGCAAATGCTGTCCAAGAAAATCAAATCCTTCATCTATATGCGTGATTTTTGTTTTCTCTTCTGAGAGGGTTAGTCCTCTTGGTTTGAGAAAATCTTTTATTGCAGGGATAATATTTTCTTCTATCAGCTCTTTGGTGGCTGCTGTGACAATAAAGTCATCGGCGTATCTTACGAAGTTAACTTTTCTTTTTACTTTGCATGATTTCTTTATTGTTTGCTCAAGCCCATCTAAGGTTAAATTTGCTAATGTCGGTGAAATTATTCCTCCTTGCGGTGTTCCCGCTTTTGTTGGAAATAATTTATCATTTTGTATGTATCCACATTCTAACCATTGCCGAAGTATCTTTTTATCTATAGGAATGTTATTCATCAGCCAGTCGTGACTTATTCCGTCAAAGCATGCTTTAATATCTGCTTCCAGTATCCATTTTGGTGAATAGGATTTTCCAAGTGCGCAGAAACATTGACCTATCGCATCCCTACATGCACGATACGGTCGAAAACCATATGAGTTATGGTCTGCTTTTGTTTCAGATATTGGCTCAAGTGTGATTAAATACAAAGCTTGCATTGCTCTGTCTTTTATTGTGGGAATTCCCAATGGTCTTGTCTTTCCATTACGTTTGGGAATTTCTATTCGTCTTAGCGGTAGAGCCTTGTAGTCGTTGCAATTGAGCG
>JACQWU010000063.1 GCA_016209155.1 Candidatus Desantisiibacteriota bacterium
TGTTGTGGCTAAAAAATGTCCCATTCTTCCGTCACTGGCAATATCTACAGAATATCTTTCTTCCTTAAGCCCGCGTTTAATGAAATCGGCAACTTTTTTTTCATCTTCTACAAGTAAAATTCTCATATTTATTTTTCTATGACTCTCACTCCATTTTACGTATACGAACTTCTATTTCTTTATGATTTTTAAGTAGTGCAGCAATACGGTTTATATCTGTACCGGCATAATGATAGGGATATAATACTTTTGGTTTGAATGCTTCTGCCGCATCAGCTGCCATCTCGGGGGTCATTGTGTAAGGCAGGTTTACCGGTAAAAAAGCGATATCAATATTCTTCAATAATTTCATTTCAGGTATATTTTCCGTATCACCTGCAATATATATACGTTTATCATTAATGTTCAATAAATGTAATTTCAACATCACCTGAAGATGTTTTTATAATATCTTTTTCAAACAATGTTTTAGCAAAAGATAAAACTGTAAAAAAAATTGTTAAGAATAAAAACACTAATTTTTTTTTCATGGCGAGTCCCTTTTAATATATAATCAAGCTGATTGCTTTTTGGTATGTAAAATTAAAATATCAAAAAGCAAAATTCTTGACATTTTAGTTTTTTATCCGGAAGTACCGCAAATACATAAACCTTTTTAAGGCAGGGATTAATTTGCATTAAAATGAAAAGGGGCTGTCCAAAAAGTATGGCTTCAGTCATTGCTATCACATTCGTTTCACTCAGTGAAAACTCCGCGAAGCGATCTAAAGTCCTTATTGTACAATGGGATTGCTTCGCCGCTTTACTCCTCGCAATGACTTTTAGACAGCCCACATCTTCATTAATTCTTAAACCAAACTAAAAAACCAGTAATAATTTTTATTTATCTATCGCCGCGAATTCCGGTTCTGCCGCCTCTATTACCACCGCCAAAGCCGCCTTTTTTCGAATTAAACCCGGGTTTACCGCCGCCATACCCACCCTTCCATCCGCCGCCGCTGCCAAAACCTCCTTTATTTCCGCCAAAACCTCCTTTACCGCCGCGAGGTTCACTTGGGCGTGCTTCATTTACATTAATATTTCTTCCGCTTAAATCCTTACCATTTAAACCTTCTATTGCCGCCTGCCCTTCTTCCTTTGATGACATTTCAACGAAACCAAATCCCTTTGATCTGCCTGTCTCTCTGTCTTTAATAATAACAACAGTTTCAACATTTCCAAATCCTTCAAAACTAACTTTTAAATCATCTTCTGTAACCTGGTACGATAAATTTCCAACATACAGCTTCATATTATCTCCTTTTATTTTTTATGAATATACTTATCCTAAGAAATGTTCACTTAAGTTTTCTGAAAATATCAAATATATTTTTGATCCTCTTACTTATTTGTTGAGTAATGGATGGGTGGAATTTTTGAAGATATAATTTCATAGTGTAAACTAAAAGGATCTCTCCCTTTTTATATATTTTGAATCTTTTATGAAAATTTGATTTTGATATGGTATTATTTATATTATATATTAATTATTCCTATATTTCAAGTTTTTATTATATTTTTTATTATACATGCTTATTATGTATTTTGTAAAGGAAAAAAAATAATTATATGAAAAAATTTAAAAGAATATATATTGAAATCACTAATGTATGCAATTTAAGCTGTAAATTTTGTCCTAAAACTACAAGAAAACCCGAATTCATGAGTATTGATTTATTTAAAAAAATACTAAATGAAATAAAGGATAATTCCAAATATATTTATTTTCATGTAGTTGGAGAACCTCTTTTACATCCTGATATCGACACTTTTTTGGATTTATGTAATGAAAATGATTTTAAGGTAAATATTACAACTAACGGTACGTTTATTAAAGAAATAAAAAACAAAATTTTATTTAAACCTGCTTTAAGATTAATGAATTTTTCACTGCACTGTTTTGAAAATTCTCCTGACAATTATCTTGATGAAATATTTAATTTTATAGATATAGCGTCAGGTAATCCTGATTTTATAGCCTGTTTAAGATTATGGTATCATGAAGACTTAAATTCCATAGACAGGAATCAATATATCATCAAAAAAATTGAAGAATTTTTCAAGATTCCGTTTAAAATCAATGAAATTTCAACAAAGGGAAAAAACATTAAACTTGTAAATAATATTTATTTTCATCAGGCTGCTTTTTTCAAATGGCCTGACAGTAAAATTCCGGATATCGGGAGTAAAGGATTTTGCCTTGGGCTTAGAGAACAATCCGCGATTTTAGTGGATGGGACAGTAGTCCCATGCTGTCTGGATAATGAAGGAACAATTAACCTTGGAAATATTAAAAAAAATTCCTTCACAGAAATAATTGAAGGGAAAAGAGCCAGAGAATTATATAAAGGTTTTTCAGAAAGAAAAATAATTGAACCGTTATGCAGGAAATGCGGGTATAGGGAAAAATTCAATATTACCGCTTCCATTTATTAAGTTAAACTGCCTTTGGCAGCAACTTTAATTACAAAGATTTACCCTATAGACATTTAATATAAAAAATAGTAAAATCATAAAAATTATCTAAAAAGTATCCCAAAATAATATCACAATTTTATCATAGAAAAGGAGGATGTTATGGATTCAGGATATTATAATTTTAATGAAAGTAGATTAAAAAAATCGATTGTTATTTTTTTTGTAACAATGATAGCAGTACTTTTATTTAGTTTTGCTTTTTCACCGGGTAATATTAACGCTTCAGAGAGTTATATGGAAGATCCATCCGAGGGGATAGTCACTGCAGGTGATCCTATTTTTATATCAACCAGAAAATTTTATGTTTCTGTACCATTTTTTAATCTGGGAGGCCCAATACCTGTGAAGTATTCGTTAAATATTCCAAGTATGGATATATTTGCATCAGCATTTGACAATAAATCTCCGGTAATTATTTATACAACCGGTAACTATGTAACTGTTGAACATTTTGGGCATAATAAAATCGCTTTTTCTTTGTCAAAATCAGGGAATGTATGGGGTACTAATTCAGCTACAAAAATTAGTTATGAGCTTAAGGAAACTGATAAATATTTTTATCTCATGGATCCTCTTGATGAGCTTATTTATATTTTTTATAAACCGTCCGGCGGTTCGGTAAGCCCTCAAACATGCGAATTGGTAAATATTAGTGATCGAAATGGTAACATGCTCACTTATATCACAAAAAATAGTAATCCGGTGCAAATCTCAGATGGACTGGGCAGGAACCTGAACATTTCATATTACAATAATCCCTATAGTGTTACTGTCAATGATGGGGTTAATACTGATAAATTTACTCCTGTTCCGATAGAGACAGGAACACTATGGAGCATAATTGTCGCAGGATATTATCATACTGTCGGGATAAAACCTGACGGAACACTCTGGGCCTGGGGACGTAATCTCTACGGTTCTCTCGGGGACGAGACTAATATCGATAAAACCGCTCCTGTTCAGATAGGTACAGGAACTACATGGAGTATAATTGCGGCAGGGTCATATCACACTGTTGGATTAAAGTCTGATAAAACACTCTGGACCTGGGGGTATAATAACTTCGGGCAGCTCGGGGACGGTACTGCTGTTGATAAAACCGCTCCTGTTCAGATAGGTACTGAAACCACATGGAGCGCAATTACAGCAGGGGCTTCTCACACTATCGGACTAAAATCTGATGGGACACTCTGGGCCTGGGGATACAATATCTATGGACAACTCGGTGATGGGACTACTATTAACAAAACTGCTCCTGTACAAATAGGAACGGAAACTACATGGAAAAAAATTGCAGCAGGATATAATCATACGTTTGGATTAAAGTCTGACGGAACACTCTGGGCATGGGGATATAATAACTTCGGACAGCTTGGTGATGGGACTACTGTTAATAAAACCGCTCCTGTGCAGATAGGAACTGAAACTACATGGAAAGCAATTAGAGCAGGGTCTTTTCACACTGTCGGGCTAAAGTCCGATGGAACACTCTGGGCATGGGGAAGTAATATCAACGGTCAGCTCGGGGACGGGACTACTGGTAAAAAAACTGCTCCTGTACAAATAGGAACGGAAACTACATGGAGCGCAATTGCAGCAGGATTTTCTCACACTGTTGGACTCAAATCCGATGGAACACTCTGGGCTTGGGGGTATAATAGCAACGGTCAGATAGGCGATGGGACTGTTACCGATAAAACCGCTCCTGTGCAAATAGGAGATGAAACTACATGGAGCGCAATCGCAGCAGGATTTTCTCACACTGTTGGACTCAAATCCGATGGAACACTCCGGGCATGTGGAAGTACTTATTACAGACAGCTCAGCGATCCGGCAGGACGATCATATATATTGGCAAAGGGAAACATAAATAATAAATCTTATCAATCAATAACTGATCCCATGGGTAATACCACTAAATATTTTGAAGGCGAAGATTGGTATTCCGGCGATGACATCAAAAAGATAGAAAAACCTCTTCAAAATGTACCTTATACCAATACCTTTGAAAAAGGGACTGATAGTGAGGATACGGAATATGGTAAAGTAAAGACTCAGACCGATGCTTATGGTAATGTTACGACTTTTAACGAAGGGACAGATGGAATAAGCGTTGTATCACCTGATAATTCTGTTAAAAAATATAAATTTGCTGGCGCCCCTTCATCTTTTATTGATGATGCAGGTAAACAAGCATCTTTTAAATCCACCGGTAGAGGATCAATCTCATCCATAGTTGACCGCATTGGAGATACTACTTTATTTACATATCATCCCCAATCAGGGATGATAACTTCTATTACTAATGCTAATAAAAATAAGCTATCAAATACTTATACAGAACAAATTTATACATTTACAAATCCGGCAAATTCAGAGACAGTTATACATATACGGAGATTGGTTATAACCTGAATGATCAAATCACATCAATAAAAGATGAAAATGGGAATACTTATATATATACATTCGATGCTAATGGTAATCTTATAAAAGTAACTGATCCTCTTAACAATCAAATAAACTATTCTTATGATCTGATGGATAGGATATCTCAAATAAGCAACAAATTAAACAAGACAATATCTATGACCTATGATAACATGGGAAGACTTCAAAGAATGACTGATCCAAATAACACTACATCATCATATACTTATAACATACAAGGATGGCTTGAAACTATTACACTTGGAAATAAAACATGGCAGAAAACTTATGATGATGAAGGTATTATAACTTCAGATATATTACCTTCAGGGAAGACAACAACTTATCAAAGCAACAACCTGGGGCTTTTAAAATCTGTTACTAATCCTCTCAATCAAACTACAACCAGTATTACAGATCTAAAAGGCAGCATCTGGACATTTGGATATACTGACATGGGAAAGCTAAAAAGTACAACGGATCCTCTTGGCAACACCTTGCAGAGGAACTATGATACAAGGGGCAGACTTAAATCAATAACATTTCCTGATGGGAGTATAGAAAACCTGACATATGATAATGCAAGTAACCTTATCCGCAGGCAATATACAGATGGTACAGACCTGCAATACACATGCGATGCTTCAAACAGGCTTATTACAGCTAATGAGATAACCTTGACCCGTGATGCGGAAGATAAGATAACAGTAACAGATAACTCCGGTACAATATTCGGCGCAACATATGATGACGGCGGCAGACTTATGAGAGCATCATATAACAATGATGCTTTTATCATTACATATACATATGATTCAACAACAGGATTACTTTCCGGAATTACAGATAGTCTTACAAATACAAGCATTAATTTCACTTATAATCTTGACAATAAACTTACAGATATAACACGTTCGAATAGTGTTAATACCTCTTTTATATATGACAGCGCAGGCAGAATTACTCAAATAAAGGACGGGAATATCATAGACTTACAATATACACTTGATGCAGTTGGCAAGGTGATAGGATTGGATATGACCGCGCCAATCGATCCGGCAGATCTCCTGCAGGACAAAACAGACAGCTTTATTTATGATTCTGCTTCACAAATAAGAATTCCCGGATATTCGTATGATAAACAAGGAAGGATGACAACCTCTCCGGAATATACATTTTCATGGGACGGGGCATCAAGACTTACCGGAATTGGAGAAACAGCCCTTGCTTACAACGGACTGGGTGATCTTGTGACAAGAACAGAGGGCGGAGTATCCACGCATTTTTATTATAATAAGGCAATTAAATATAGTCCTATCATTGCCGAAAAAAAGGATAATATATTCCTTAGATATTATGTATGGAAACCGGACGGACAACTTTTATATATGATTGACGCTGCAGATGGAAATAAAGTTTATTTTTATCACTTCGACCGTATTGGGTCAACACTTGCGCTTACGAATTCTTCAGGTTCGGTTACAGATTCTTATGCGTATACACCTTATGGTAAAATATTAAAGCATAATGGCAGCAATGCTCAGCCATTTACTTTTATAGGTACATGGGGTACCAGGATGGAAAGTGCTACGGGAGATATTTATCATATGAGAGCACGGTATTATGATGCAGTTACCGGACGGTTCCTTTCAAGAGAAACATGCTGGCCTGTGATTAGTAATCCAATGAATATTAATACCTATCAATATGCGCTGCAAAATCCGCAAAAGTTTATTGATCCAACTGGCTGGAGTCCAACAGAGTCATTTGACCAGAGGTCAGGCGGTACAGAAATATACCAGAATTTTGGTGGAAATTCTGATATAACCGGTGACAGGGAAATGGTTGGGAAATTTGGGAATACTGGTAAAGGTCCAAAGGCGCGCGATGAAGCTCAAGAGAGAGAGGAAAGAATAAAAGATGCTGTTAAGGACATTATAATCGATGAATTAAAAGGCAGGGTAGAGGACAAACTAACAGATGAAGCTATAGAAAAGCTAAAAGATAAACTTGCCGGCAAAATTTTGAAAGCTGCAGTGTCAAAAGCGAATGTCGCCGGTACACTTATTGAAGGAGCTTCATCAATAAAAACCCTTACAGAATGGGCTACCGCTGAAGAAGGTAAAGCTGCTGAGGCTATGTCAAAGGAATTATCTTATGCGGTTACTCAGTATGCAGAGGAAAATTCGGATATTGCTAAATCAATAATAAGATCCATAGGTAGTATAATAAGTTTTTTTAGTGACTAAAATAACTATAGCTTTACTAAAATAGGTTATTAATATCAGGAGGAAAAAATGAACATCAAAATATTTTTTAAATTCTTATTTTTACAAATTATTATATATTTTAGTATTATATCCATTTCTTTTGCAGCAATGATTTCTTATAGTTATGATTCAGCAGGCAGGTTAACACATGCTGACCATGGCAGCGGCAAAACAATAGCATACACTTATGACAACAATGGTAATCTGCTTCAAAAGATAGTCGGAAAAGGGAGTAAAATAGATATTTCTGTTAATAAAACAGAAATTGATTTTGGTAATGTAAAAATTAACACGGCTTTTGAATCTACAATAATCATTAAAAATGAAGGGGATGGAAATTTAATAATTTCAGAAACTAAGATAATTCCTGATACAGGAACAGATGCTAATGAGTTTAGTATTAATAATAATTATAATCAATTTATTAAACCTATGGACAACACACTGATTTCAATAACATTCAAACCGGGTGTCGAAGGTGCAAAAAGAGCAATATTAAATATAACATCAAATGATCCGGATAAAAAGGTGATAGCTGTAATTTTAAAAGGAACAGGAATAAAAGAAACCTCTGTCAGCATACAGACTGCTGCAAAAAAAAGTAAAAAAGGGGGACTATGTGTTATATCCTTATTCTTAAATAAAAAATGGATTAAAATTTTAAATGGATTCAAAGATGAATATTTAATTTTATCACCACAAATAAAAAAAATCGTAAATTCATATTACAAATATTCACCGGCTGTGGGTAGTAAATAGCATTGAACTTTAAAAATAAATGCTCAATTGCCAATTTAACTGGATGTGCAATGAATATGGCACAAAAGAAACAATAAAGAATTCCTATCAGAGACAGAAGATACCCTGCGGTTTGTTGTCTACCGCAGGATTCTTCATTGTTGCACTATATACATTAGGAATATTTCCACATTAGGAATATTTTCATTATTGACATTAAACTATAGAATGTTATAATTTTGGTAATTCCTTTTACATTAAAGCGAAGCTAAAGCTTCGCACTACATTTTTAAACATTATATTTTGTAGTGCAATGCTTTAGCCTCGCTATTACTATGAAATTTCTCTACAATCAAATTAAGGAGGCGCTTTTTGATAAAAAAAAATTTCTATTTTAATTTAATCCTTTTTTTAACAATAATATTTACAATAACTTTGAAAACTGAAGCTATCATTGTTGATAGGATACTTGCAAAAGTTAACAATGAAATTATTACACAAAGCGAACTGGAAGAACAACTCGATGATCTTAGAGATGAATTACTTCAAAACTATAAACCGGAAGAAGTGGAAAAAGTTTTAAGCAAACAGCGTCTTGAGCTTTTGGGAAAATTAATAGAGACAAAAATATTAATGCAGGAAGCAAAAAAACTGAATATAACTTTATCTGATGAGGAAGTTGATAAAGAGGTCAATAAAAACCGTGAACAGGTAAAAGGACATTTTGAAAGTGAAGAAAAATTTCTGGATGCTCTGCAGCAAAAAGGACTAAACCCTGATTCTTTGAAAGAAAAAATACAAAAAG
>JACQWU010000064.1 GCA_016209155.1 Candidatus Desantisiibacteriota bacterium
CGTACAGGGCGGTAAATAATACCTGCCTGACACAATCTGCATCCTCGCGAACATCCTCTTGATATCTCAAGTATTGCCCTGTCATGGACTATTGAAATGTATGGGACTATATATCTATCAGGATAAAATTCCCTGTCCAGATAAGCAAATATTCTTTTATCAATAATAGAAGGGATGAGATTATTTTTAGGCAGAAAATTACAGAAAGAACCGTCTCCATTATATTTAATATCATAAAAATCCGGAATGTAAATACCTTTTATTTTTGCGAGTGCGCGTAAAACCTCCTGTCTGTCAGCAAATTTATCACGCCAGTTTTTGCAAGTTTCAGCAATTTCAATAACAACATCTTCCCCGTCCCCGATAACAAAAGCATCAAAAAAGTCAGCCATTGGTTCAGGATTAAAAACACAAGGCCCGCCTGCAATTATAAGAGGGTGTTTTTTTTCTCTTTCACACGAAAGGATAGGAATATTGCCAAGATCCAGCATATTTAATACATTTGTATACGAAGTTTCATTTTGCAGAGTAAAACCGATTATATCAAATTTATAAAGCGGAGTTCCTGATTCCAGACTTAAAAGAGGAATTTTTTGGCTGCGCAGAATTGCTTCCATATCAGGAGCGGGCGCGTATACTCTTTCGGCAGACACATCATGAAGATTGTTCAAAACATGATATAATATTCTCTGCCCCAGATTAGACATCCCGATTTCATACATGTCCGGAAAAGCCAGAGCAATTTTTAATTTTGGAGAAATAGAATTAGTATGTAATGAATTCCACTCCTTATTTATATATTGAGCCGGTCTTTCAACTGATAATATTTGATCTTGAATAATTTTACGGAATTCCATTTTAGTTAATCCCTCTTTAAAAAATAATGATTTTATGCCGGAAAATATAAAAAGATAAACAGGCAGACAAATAAATATTATATCATACTATGGTATAAATTATAAGGAGGAATTGTTTAAAAGCTAAATAGATCATATCTGTTTTTTGCGGATGCTTGAGAAGTGCTGCGGATATGATTAATTTCATCAAAATTATTTGCAAGCACATTTACAATATTAGTATCCAGAGCCTGTTTTTTAGCCATATCATTTAATACTTTTAATGAGGAATCCCTGGGCATTCCATTTCTGTATGGACGGTCTTCAGTAATGGCAGTGAATACATCAGCAACTGACATTATTCTTGATCCAATAGAAAGATTATCCCCTTCGTGATGAAACGGATACCCGTATCCATTCAGCCGTTCATGATGAAAAGAAGCCCATTCATTTATTTCTTCAAGACCCGGAACAGTTTTTAGTATTTGATATGTATAGTACGTATGGCATTTAATAATATTAAATTCAAAATTTGTTAACCTGTCCTGTTTTTCCAGTATTTCCTTTGGTACTGCAAGCTTGCCGAGGTCATGAAGATAACCCGCAATTTTCATCATATAACATTCATTTTCCGATAAACCGCAGAATTTAGCCAGCGCTTCGGCACTGGAAGCTATACCGCATGAATGTGTTGCAGTAAACCTACTTCTAAAGTCAATAACATGGCTTATCATTATTACAAAATCAAAAAATTCTTTCAATGTCAATTTTTTATCTATATCAGAAATTTTGTCTTTTATGATTGAGCTTAATAATGGAGAAACGCAATTAAACCAGAAACATTCTTTATTCGCAATATGTTTAAAGACTTTGACCAATTGTGCGGAGAATTTCTTTTCTGAATTCTCTTCAATTATTTTTATGATATCATTAATCTGATTTATTATATATTCCTGTTTATTTATAAGGACGGCGATTCTGTCAGCCAGATGCAGAATATGACTTCCAAAAGGAATTTTTTCCGATAAATCAGATGAATTTGCTTCATTCCATGAGGTATGATGGTATTTAATGATTTGGGCGGATTTGGAAAGAGGTTCAAATATTTTTAAAAGAGCGCTTCCCGTTTCAGCATGATTCTGCGATTCAATTTCAAATTTGAGTGTACTCATTCTTTCCTTAAGAGATAGAGCGCCGATATCATGCAGCAGTGCCGCTAAAACAATATTATTTTGTTCCTCTTCTGACAGTTCTAATTCGGATGTTATCTCAAGCGTAATATAAGCAACCAGTTTATGGTGATTAACTAAAGACGGATTTATTAAATCCGTTGCACTGGATAAGCACATAATCAAATCCAGAAGATTGATTTGATGTTCCCTGATCATTTCTCCTTCTCCTCATTAATGATATAATACCTGAATCTTGCATAGCAAGATTCAGAAATCGCCAATACATCCCGAAATCCCGCGTCTTCGGCGATTTTGCTCCTCACCGTACTGGTTAAGTACGGTTGCGTCATAAAATCGCCTGCCAGACTTGTCTTTCGGGCGTCTTGGCGATTTTACCTGAATCTGAAGAGCAAGATTCAGGTAATAATAATTTTAATCCTTTTATGGACAAAGTCAAGTATCTATTTTAGTGCATTAATTAATTGGAAATATTTTGAAAAAAAAGCATTTTATGTTACCATAACATCCATGAAAAATTCTGCGCTTATGGTATTATCAAAATATTGGGGATATAAGACTTTCCTCCCGTTTCAGGAAGAAGCAATATTATCCATATTGGATTCTAAAGACACTCTTACTGTGCTTCCCACAGGAGGCGGGAAATCCGTATGTTTTCAAGTTCCCGCAATAATAAGTGAGGGGATGGCGGTAATAATTTCACCTTTAATAGCACTTATGAAAGATCAGGTGGATTATCTTAAAGATATAGGGATAGAAGCAGAATGTCTCAATTCCAGTCTTGATCAAAATACTCAAAGAAATATTATAAATAAAATTCTAAATGGCAGTTTGAAACTCTTGTATATCTCTCCCGAAAGGTTAATGTTTAAACATGAAAGAGAGCTTTTGAAAAGAGTAAAACTTTCATTTTTTGTAATTGATGAGGCACATTGTATAAGTCACTGGGGGCATAATTTCAGAGTTGATTCTCCGCATATATATACAGGTAATATTGACAGACCAAACCTTACCTATCGCCTGCTTCATCGCTCAGGAAATGTTATAAGTCAAATTGTTGATGTTATAAAAAAGCATCACAACGAAGCAGGTATAATTTATTGTCTCAGGAGAACAGATGTTGATGAAATTTCGTTGAAATTGAATAATCTCGGATACAGAAACTTGCCTTACCATGCGGGGCTTTCGGATAATATCCGTAAAAAAAATCAGGATGAATTTTCGCTGGAAAAAATTCCCATTATTGTTGCCACAATTGCATTTGGGATGGGAATAGACAGGTCAAATATACGTTATGTTATTCATGCCGCAATGCCAAAATCGATAGAACATTATCAGCAGGAAACGGGAAGAGCAGGGCGTGACGGATTGCCGTCAGACTGCTATATGTTTTATTCCGGACATGATTACAAAATATGGGAATATATGCTGAGTGATTCGTCCTGCCGGGAAGTTATGCTTTCAAAGCTGAAAATTTTATATAATTTTTGCACAAGACCTGAATGCAGACATAGATATCTCGTTAATTATTTCGGACAGCAATATTATAGAGCAAACTGCGGTTCATGTGATTACTGCCTTGGTGAAGTAGAAACAGTTTCAGACGCTCTTATTATAGGGCAGAAAATATTGTCATGCGTGGTACGGGTAAATGAAAAATTTGGAGCTGATCATGTATCGAATATATTAAAAGGTAATTTAACGGAAAATATTTCAAGATGGGGACATGAAAAGCTTTCCACATTTGCGCTTTTGTCCGGTGAATCAAAAGTATTTATAAGATTCATGATAGAACAACTCTTAGGGCAGGGATTTCTTATAAGAGACAAGGAATTTTTGACCCTGTCTGTGACGGAATCGGGCAGAAGACTTTTAAAAGGCGAGATCGTCCCTGTGCTTGCAAAGCCGGTCGCAGGCAGTAAGAAGAAAGAAATAGAAAAAAAGCATAAAACAAAGCATGAGAAAGAATGGACAGGTATAGATGAAACTCTTTTCGAACTCCTGCGCGCAAAACGCGCAGATCTTGCAAGAGAAAAAAGTATCCCCGCATATATTGTTTTCAGCGACAAAACCCTGCGCGATATGGCAGAAATAAAACCTGTATCCGCTGACCAGCTACGAGGAGTATTCGGCGTAGGAGAAGTAAAACTCCGCCAGTATGGTGATATATTCCTGAAATTAATAAAAGAATATATTGGTTAGCATTTATTCAAAAGAATATTTGTGCTATAATTTAATTAGAAATCCAGGTGTATAGACTGAAGGGAGAAGGTTATTAGTGTGTGATTACACAAAACTAAAGTGTACATTACAAACATTTATGAGAAAAAAAATCATTCTACTTTTATTAATTATTATAATGAATATAAATCCGTATATATTCGGAAAGCAGGATATATCTTTTCAATTCGACTCTAATTCCATTGTTAATTCTAAAAATAATTTGTCCGAAGAAAAAATTATAGTTTATGAGCCAAATAGGAATAACATTCTGGTTAAAAGAGATTCCATCATAATTGCAGGACAGCGGAAAGAAAGCAGCATTAATGATATAAAAATTAAGAATAATTCAATGGAAAAAAAAGAACAGTTAAAAGATATATTTCATTTGACCATTAAATTATTTCCCGGTGAAAATGATATTAAAATAAGCAGTAAAGAAGATATGATTTTTAATATGAAAGTATATTATCAAAAAGAGGGAGATTCTTCTCCTGTTGCTAATAAATATGAAAGTTATGTGTTTCATGCGGAGAAGGTTAATGAATTCTGTGAAAAATGTCATATTGTTGATGCAAATAAAGGCAAAAAAAATAATTGTTATATTCAATGTCATAACGATATGGTAAAGCAGGATGTGATAAAACCGCACGGACCTATAGGAGAAGGGGCATGTCTGGCATGCCATGATCCTGACGGAGTTGCTTCGGGGTATGCGCCTTTTTTAGAAGGAGGAGAAATTTGCTATACCTGTCATGAAAAATTTACTTCCGGTAAATACATTCACACAGCTACTGAAATGGGAGATTGCATGGTATGTCATGATCCTCATGGGAGCCAGTATCCTTTTTTTATCAGAGAACCTGAAAATAAAATATGTTTTAAATGTCATGCAAATATGACTGAGCGGCAAGAAAATATATATGATTCTACAGGTGAAAATATTTTAAGAACAGAAGTCCGTACTGTAAAATACCAGCATGCTCCGGTGAAAGAAGGATTATGTTTAAAATGCCATGATCCCCATTTTTCGGACTATAGCAAAGCAAATTTGAGAAAAAGGATAACAGCTTTGTGTAAGGATAGAGATTGTCATGTGGCTATTTTAGAGAAATTGGATAAACATTTTCATGCGTATGATATATTTATTAAACTAGGATCTTCTGTTATTTTGCCAAAAGATCTAAGAAAAGATGAGTATAATAAAATAGTCTGTTATAGTTGCCATGATCCTCATGGAAGCAATAACGAAAAGCTTTTAAGGAAACCTTCTGAAATATTATGTCCATGGTGTCATGTAAATATGCCAAAAAAATCTGAAAATGAGGAAAAAGATAAAATAGAATAATAGAATTGCCTAAATGAAAACAAAAATCAGTATTATCCCATGCTCTCATTATGAACAAATAGATATAGATAAATCCATAGAGGAATGCCTTAAAAGGTTTGGCGGCATTGAGCAGTTTGTTTCTGCCGGGAAAAAGGTTCTGATCAAACCCAATATCTTAATGGAAAAAAAGCCTGAAGAATGTGTCACTACGCATCCTTCTATTATCCGTTCAGTGATAAAACAGGTGAAAAAAGCAGGAGGGATTCCTTTTGTCGGCGACAGTCCTGGGGGTGCTGTTTCCGGGATTGATAAGGTACTCAATATTGCCGGGATTAAAGAAGCGGTTTTATCCGAAGGCGGGGAAATTATTAATTTTGAAACAGAAGGAATAGATAAAATTGATACGGATTTTAATTTCCTTCCTCATTATTATATTTCACATATAGTTAAAGAAGTTGATGTAATAATAAATCTTCCGAAATTAAAAACACACGGTCTTACCAAATACACCGGAGCAATAAAAAATATGTTCGGGATTGTTCCCGGTATGCATAAACCTAATGTTCATCGTTATGCTCCCGGAATACGGGATTTTTCAGAAGCTATTGTGGATATATTTGGAAGAGCAATACCTGTTTTAAATATTATGGATGCTGTTTACGGGATGGAGGGAAACGGACCATCAGCGGGAATTCCGAGGTTTATTGGTTATATAATAGCAGGTACTGATGCTGTTGCTATAGATGCCGTATGTTCTTATATAATAGGTTACAAGGTTGACGAAATATTGACTACGGTAATAGCTCATAAGCGTAATTTAGGAGAGATGGATTTAAATAATATTGATATTGAAGGAAAAAATTTAAACTCTTTGCGTATTCCCGATTTTATCAAACCTGAAACCTCTCTTAGTATGATTCTTCCTCCAAAATTACTTCAATTTATTTATTCGAAAATTAAAATTAAACCCGCAATCAACCCGTCAAAATGCGTGAAGTGCCTGGTTTGTGTGAAAAAATGTCCTGTATCAGCAATAAATTTTTTAAATAATAAGTTTATTTTTGACTATAATGTCTGTATTGAATGTTTATGCTGTCATGAATTATGTAAAGAAAAAGCCATTGTACTTAAAAAAAGCCTGCTTGCAAAACTTTTCCTTGGCAGGAGATAATCGTAATGGTTCAGTTATTGGTGGAAATTATTGCAGCTAATATAGAGACGCAAAATTTTGGAGACGCAAGATTTTGCGTCTCTACAAAATATCGATTACCACTAAGAACGAGCTATTACAGATGATTTTAAAATTTTCTTGCTTTTTATTTGTTATATGGTTAGAATATAAATGTTAAAATCAGATAATAGATAATCAGGAAAAATAAAAATGGCAGAAAATCTAAAAAAAATTTTAATAATTGATGATCAGGAAGATATTCTGGATTTTACAAGTCTTGTACTGAAGGAATATGGACATTTTGAGGTGATATGCGCAAACAGCGGTATGGATGGTATAGATAAAGCAGCTAAATATCTGCCTGATTTGATCCTTCTTGATACATGGATGCCGGATATTGATGGTCATGAAATATGCCATAAATTAAAAAACAGCAAAAAAACCAGTCATATAAAAATAGCGATGTTCACGGCCGCGGTAACTGAAAAAGAAAAGAAAAAATCTTTAGAAAATTTAGCCGATGCTTTTATTGAAAAACCTTTTGCCCCTGATGAATTAATAAAAAAAATAAATGAAATTTTAAAAATGATCTAATAAAGTAATTTATATGTAACGGTGCTATAATGAATTTACTTGAAAAAACAAGTATTGCCGCAATTATTGTGTTGTCCACTTCCATTGTATTTATTTTATTTACTTCCTCAAAAAATACCGGCTCAATAGAGCAGGCTGAAAAAGAATTATCCTCTTTAATATCTGATAGCACTCTCATCAAACGTATGGCAGCAGAAAAGCATCTTACCAGCGGAAGAAAATATAAAAAGAGCGAAGAATTTATTGAAGCTATTGATGAATATTATAAAGCGGGAAAACTTCATCCTGATTATATGGACGCAAGCAGTAAAGATTTTCTCGGTGATGAGCTAAAAGAGGTTATAAAATTTTCCATTGTAAAATTAAACCAGAAACTCAAGATGAATCCGGACGACAAAAATATCATTTCACGGCTTAAAATCATATACAAAATGGAAAAACGTTTTGGGCAGGGGTGTGAATAGGTAATTACAACAAACTTGAAATATCAAACATTATATTTGACTTTTCAATGTAAAAAAGTTTATTGGAAGAAAAAAAGAGTATCTCACAGAGCGCACAGAGATCACGGAGAAAAAAGTAAAATAAAATCTCTGTGACCTCCGTGAACTCTGTGAGAAATAATATATCCTCCGTGAGAAATAAAAAGGAAATCAGATGACTGAAAATGAAATCGGCACAATTGTAATCGAGACATGTATCCATATTCATAAAGAACTTGGCCCGGGATTACTGGAATCTGTTTATGAGTCAATTCTTTTTCATGAATTGAATAAAAAAGGATTAAAAACTCAAAAGCAAGTACCTGTTCCTATTATTTTTGAAGAAATTGAATTCGAAGAAGGATTCCGTGCCGATTTAATTATTGAAAACAAGGTAATCATTGAATTAAAATCTATTGAAATGATCAACAATGTGCATAAAAAGCAACTATTAACTTATTTAAAATTATCACACTTGAAACTTGGGTATCTTATTAATTTCAATGAAGAATTATTAAAAAACGGTATTACAAGGATAATCAATGGCAAGCTGTAAATGATTATAACCCTGTGAGAAACAAGAAAAGAGAGTGTCTCACTGAGCACACTGAGAACACGGAGAAAAAAAAGTAAAATAAAACCTCTGTGAACTCTGTGTCCTCAGTGAGAAAAATATGTCCACCGTGAGGAAAAATCATGAAAAAAATTAAAGATCTACCCACAAAAGAACGCCCCCGCGAGAAACTTCTTGAAAAGGGCGCCGAAGCGCTTTCAGATCAGGAATTGCTGGCAATTATTTTAGGAAAAGGTTCGAAAAAAAATGATGTGCTGTCTCTTTCAAATCTGTTGATTAAAGCTATCGATGAAAAAGGGATAAAATTGCAGGCTAAGGATATCCTTGATATTGACGGGATTGGCGAAGCCAAAGCAACAGCAATTGCCGCGGCTTTTGAATTTGTAAGAAGACGAATAAAGCCGGAAGGGTTAAAGATTAAATTCCCTGTGGATGTATTGCCTTTAATCCAGCACTATGGCGACCGCAAGCAGGAGCATTTTTTATGTATATCCATCAACGGCGCCAATGAAGTCATGAATATCCGGGTGGTAACCATCGGCCTGATTAATAAAAGCCAGGTTCACCCCAGAGAAGTATTCGCCGATGTAATAGCAGAAAGAGCCTCCGCAGTAATAGTCGCGCATAATCACCCCAATGGCGATTTAAATCCAAGCAACGAAGATATAACTATAACCAAAAGGCTTAAAGAAGCCGCCAACCTATTGGGCATAAGCCTGTTAGACCACATAATATTCAATAATAAGGGATACTATTCCTTTGTTGAAAATAATTCATTGTAAAGAACCGCTATCGGGACAGAGCTGAGGGAATCATGGTGTTCTTGAGCAATTATATCGATATTAGCCGAAAAGAGCAATAAAGATTTAGAAGATAATCATATCACAGTTATAAATATTGGAGGGCGATATTTTGATCATTTTTTGAAAATGTTTGATAGTTATGAAAAAAACACAATAAATAAGAAAATTGCTTGTGTGACTGATTTAGATCCACAAAGGAAAGATAAAACTACGGGGAAATATAATAAGTGTTACCCTTTTGAACTGGATGTTGATATGGAAAAATATGAGTATCAAAGCAGCTCCAATCCATTGGTAGATAAGTATAGTAAAGTTAAAAATCATCCAAACATTAGATGTTTTAGTCAACCATCTGGTATTGGGAAAACCTTTGAATATGAGTTGATTTTATACAACTCTGACAATGAGATTCTTTTGACTGATAGCATGTCAAATTTGGAAGAAATAAAGAACTTAATGGAAGCATGTAAAGATAAAAATCCAATTGATGAAATGTTAACCATACTAAGAGATGGGAATGAAGAAAATGAGAGAATAAAAAAATCAATTGTATCAAATGCTGAATGGGATGAAGACAAAAAAAGAAAACATATTGTAGCTGCGCGTTATTTAAACTCTGTAGGTAAAGGTGTAAATGCGCTTGAAATATCTCAAAAGCTAGAAAAAGTCGAAAGTAACATTGTAGTTCCGGACTATATTAAGGAAGCGGTTGAGTGGATATGCCAGTAAAACCAATATTACTAAAAAATTCTGATGAGATACTTAAAAATATTGAACACCATTTTAAGGTCGTAGCTGGCCCAGGAGCTGGGAAAACAAGATGGTTAAGTAATCACATAAAAAATGTGATGGGGAAATCAGAGCGGCTAAGTAAGTGTCGGAAAATAGCGTGCATTACTTATACAAATGTTGGCGCTGATACAATTATAAAGAGGCTAGGCGATTCAATCGATAAGGTTGAGGTAAGCACTATTCACAGTTTTTTATATAAGCATGTTATTAAACCATATATTTTTCTGATTAAAGATGAGTTTGGGCTTGATCCTGCAAAGATTGACGGCCATGATGAATTAATTCCTTCAAGTGGGATTATTCAACAATGGAAGAAAAAAACAAGTCAACAATATTTAAGTGATATTAAAGCGGTGATAAAAGCATTATGTGATTTATGTTGGAAATTCTCCGATAATAAAGAAGAAATAGAATTAAAATTCACATATATATGGTCTGGTAAGGTAGCCTCATATAACATAAAGGGGAATTCCTTAATTGAATATAAAAAAATATTTTGGGAACGAAATCAGTTACACCATGATGACGTATTGTATTTCAGTTATACATTGCTTAGGAGATTTCCTGATATTTTACGAATTATGAGATCTAAGTTCCCATACTTTTTTGTTGATGAATTTCAGGACACAAATCCTATTCAGACAGAAATTATTAAGATGCTTGCAAAAAAGGAGATTATAGTCGGAGTAATTGGAGATAAAGCACAGTCAATTTATGCGTTTCAAGGAGCAGATGTTAAACAGTTTGAGGAATTTGAATTACCGGATATGCTTACATATAAAATAGAAAATAATCATAGAAGTACGGAAGAAATATTATCAGTTTTGAATTTTATCCGCAAGGATATTGCGCAGCATAGTCCCGATAATAAGCACGGACAAAAACCATCCATACTTATTGGGGCAGCATTAAACTCTTTTAAAAAGGTGAAAGAAATTGTCGGTTCTGATAATGTATGCACATTAAGCTATGCAAATGTAACCTCATGTGAAATGAAAAATGAATATGCTGGAGCTGGTGGGGCGGATCTCTTAGTTGAGCTGTTGTCTGTTGATACATCTGAAAGAGGGAAAATAGTAGCATCTCTTATCAAAGGAATTGAATACGCTAGACAGAATAAATTTAAGGATGCAATTAAACAAGTTTCGCGAAATTTCAAAGAAGCAGATGAATTTAAAGGGCACAAGACAGCATTAAAACTTCTTCACGCAATGTTAGCTAGGTATAACAGTTATTCTAATGGCAACTTATTTGACTTTTATACAACTTTAAGAGCTGTAGAGCTTATAGAGATTGCTAAAATTAGTATATCGAAAAAAACAGCTATAAATACATTTTACGAGAAAACAACTTATAAAGAAATAATTATGTGGGTTAAATATAATGATGATGACAGCTTGCATAGAACCATTCATAAAGCAAAAGGCGATGAATTTGCAAATGTATTAGTGATTATTAAAGATAAAAATAATCAGGAGTTTAATGAGGAAAAAGAATTGAGCTTTTTATTAACCCCAGATTTAGAGAAAGAAGAACAGAGGGTGTTTTATGTCGCTCTCAGTAGAGCCAAAGAAAGATTGTTTGTTAATATTCCTGTCTTATCAGATGAAAATAGAATAAAATTAGAAGAAATGGGTTTTAATGTTGAAATATTATAAAGCGGAATCTGAGGGTTAATCCAGATAAATCGTGGTCAATGACGCGTCGTGGGGTTAGAAAATATTTTTTTATTGCGTAATTATAGCTTTTTATCAATAATTATCATTTTACCAAATTAATATATTATATTTTTTGTTTGACATTTTTGATTTTTGTTGCTATCTTATATATAGAATCACGATGGGGGGCTATCCAAAAGGTTTCGTCCTGCGGTAATGCCTCCTTTTTTATTTGCTTTTCCTGTATCCTATTTTATCTCTTAAATTATTCATAAAAATAATATGTGACATTAGTTTTCTAAAAAAACAAGAAAAACTTTTTTTGTTTGGTATCATTAATTTTAATAATTTATTATGCTTACGTAAATAATCTACAAGACAATAAAAATCACCATCACCAGTAACAATTAAAGCTTTATCAAAATTATTATACTCAACCATTGTATGTAAAACTAATTCAGCATCTACATTCCCTTTAACTTTTCCATTTGGTAAAGTTAAAGTTGGTTTGAAAATTAAAATATATCCTTCCTTTTGTAAGTTAACATATAAAT
>JACQWU010000151.1 GCA_016209155.1 Candidatus Desantisiibacteriota bacterium
CAAAACAGGGTGATGATTTTCTTCGAAAATATAATGATATGTTTGATAATCCTACAGAAATGGATGAAATTTTAAAGAAAAAAATATTAGAATCCATTACTATGAATAAAAAAACTCTTCTGGATTTTAAAAAGATAAAACCATATCTTGATAAAGGATTTGAAAGTTCTTTATGGAAAGATATGTCAAAACGCTGTATTACATGCGGAATATGCACATATCTCTGTCCTACATGCCAGTGTTTTGATATTCATGATGAAACTGGAAAAGACTGGGGACCTGTCAGATTTCGTACCTGGGATACTTGCATGTCCCCTGATTTTACCCGTATGGCAGGAGGACATAACCCGCGTGAAAAAAAAGTGAGCAGAATCCGTCAGCGATTTATGCATAAATTCAAATATTATTTTGACTATTTTTCAATACCTGATTGTACAGGCTGCGGCAGATGTATTCAATTTTGTCCTGTTAATATAGATGTATTTGAATTATTGCAGAAATTAGAAAAACAGGGAGATAAAATTCAATGAATAATATATATATTCCATATTTAATGATTATAAAAGATATTATACAGGAAACTTTTGATGTTAAAACTTTTCAATTGGAGTTCAAAAATAAAGAAGATAAAGATAAATTTTCTTTTTTGCCGGGACAGTTTTGTGAATTTTCTGTTTTCGGTGTTGGAGAATCAACTTTTTGTATAGCTTCTTCACCAACAAGAAGTCAATATCTGGAATGCAGTATAAAAAAAATAGGAAAAGTGACGGGCGCAATCCATGAACTTAAAAAAGGTGATGTCATAGGACTTCGAGGTCCTTATGGAAAAAGTTTCCCTTTAGAATTAATAAAAGATAAAAATATTTTATTTGTTGGCGGCGGGATTGGACTTGCACCCCTTCATTCATTAATTGATTATTGTCTGGATAACAGAAAAGATTATAAAAAGATTGATATTATATACGGCAGCAGAACTCCCTCAGACCTTGTATATACGCATGATTTCGATAGATGGAAAAAAGCAAATGATGTAAATCTTTATATAACAGTTGATAGAATAATAGGCGGCTGGGCAGGGCATGTTGGTTTTGTGCCTATGTATTTACAGGAACTTAAACCCTCTCATGAAAACACTGTCGCAATTACATGCGGACCTCCAATCATGATAAAATTTGTTATTGAAACATTATCAAATCTCGGATTTTCTCCCGACATGATTCTCACCTCATTGGAAATGAAAATGAAATGCGGGGTAGGGAAGTGCGGCAGATGTAATATTGGAAATACGTATGTTTGCCAGGACGGTCCAATTTTTTCCTATGAGCAGATAAAACCTCTTCCAAAGGAATTTTAATATCTGAATCTTGCATAGCAAGATTCAGATATCGCCAATACATCCCGAAATCCTGCGTCTTCGGTGATTTTGCTCCTCACCGTACTACCTTAAGTACGGTTGCGTCGTAAAATCACCTGCCAGACTTGTCTTTCGGGCGCCTTGGCGATTTTACCTGAATCTGAAGTGCAAGATTCAGGTAATAGCAAATTTATTTGACATGATTATAATATTTTTTTGCGTAGATTGTAGGGGCAGGTCTTGCACCTGCCCGCATTTAATCATCAACGGCCTCCGCGATCCTTTTCCGGTGGATAATCAGGTTTAGCGCTTTCCCATGTAATCGAGGTTTCACAGTTGTCCTCGCCAAGAACGGACTCTAAATTATCAGAGTATTGGGCATTCCCGGCATTAAGCTCCCAGTCTTCATTAAAGTACAAAGAGAGCGGCCCAAATAAGAGCGGCGGTTTTGGTTGAAATTCAGGAGTTTTGAGATTGAAATCTTTATCTTGCTCATCTGTTGTGGTTCCATTTACCGTCGTAGTTTCAGT
This sequence comes from Candidatus Desantisiibacteriota bacterium, assembly GCA_016209155.1. Classification (GTDB taxonomy): domain Bacteria; phylum JACRDZ01; class JACRDZ01; order JACRDZ01; family JACRDZ01; genus JACQWU01. The sequence continues at coordinate 1,885 of JACQWU010000151.1, forward strand.
TTTTACATGTAATCCGTATTGTTTAGTCATGATCAGACTGCAATCAAGTCGTCGATCAGCAATATTAATGATTCCGTTGAAAGATAATGTTTCATCCGGCATAGAACTGACATTAAAGTTTCCGGCACCATCCCAGGTCTCAGTATATGTTGTGTTCCCTTCAGTTTTCGACAATGAGCCAGAGGCGGAATATCCTATATTGAATTCCTTCTTGTTGGTTACAAATATGAATGGCCATTGTGGTTCTGGTTTATCATCAGGACTTAGACGATAACCGCTGACGAAAGCACGAATGTCGATTTCGATGTCTGCAGAACGCAGAAGCTTGCCGCCAATCGAGCGGTTGATATGAAAAGTTACGCGCCAGCGGGTAAGATGAGCAACATTACTGTACCGGCCGCCCAGCCACACTTGAACCAATCCGGTTTCACGCGGTGGTTGTTTGAAATCGACTTTTATATTGCCTGCCCGCCATTTGTTGATTTTCAATTCATCAAAGCTGGTTAAACGTGGATCACCTACCATGCTGAGTTCTGGCTCAGAAGGCTTTTGTGTTTCACTTCCAATGCGGACATGACCTTCGATCTTTCCAAATTCTCCCTGAATCTGCATTTCCTGATTGATCTCATCAATTGAGAGATATTGAATAGTAGGCCGCAAAGCGTTAATAAATGCTCCACTGTTACCATAGAGCATATCAACTTGAGATATACTACTTTTGTCTACACCAGTAAATAGGCCTTGATGAATAAGATATGCGTTTACCTCATCAATCCCATATGGACGCATAAGCGGTTCTGTATCCAGGCCAGACCATGAGCCTGATATGTGATTGGTTCCTAACATTAACTCAAAAAAATCCTGGGCCGAACCTACCATCGTATTCGCAAGAGGTGAACCTTCCCAGCCAATAACAAGACCAGCACCAGCACTTTGTAAAGGATCAATCCATTCAGCCAGATTAATACCTGTTACATTTAAATAAACTATACTTTCATCCGGGAACGACCAGCCATAATCCCTGATAAACTTAGGAGTTATTGCAAAGCATTGACGGCTGCCCTGATAACCATCTTCCGTCCAAAATGGAGCAAAAGCATAGATTAATCTATCGGCATTAAGATCAGCCTCAAATTCTTTATTCAGAGCCGCCCCGGTCTTCGCCCCGGTTAGTGTGCATATCCCATGAATTGTGCCTTCAGGGGTTTCCATGAAACCACCTGAACCGGTGATAAAGAAAACACCATCGCCATTAACAGCTTTAAGTCCATCTACATCGCAGACCTTTGGGTAAAAATCCGAATTCGGGCCTATATCAACCAAAGAGAAACCCAAGCCTTTTGCTATTCGCCCAATGCGGTCTATTGAGTCTTTGTCCACCCAGTTTTCCGTAACATGATTGAAATTTATGACAGGAAGACTCGGCCACATATTCATCAATCGAAATTGGTCACCAGTAACAATAGGACCCTCTTCATAATTCACTGATCCGGTCAGACTGGTCACTGAGCTCTGAAGCAATTCTGGCAATGGTTTTGAAACTAAATCATCGGCCTTTTTTACTCGATTTAATGTTGTATCAAAATTATTTATAATGAGCAGTTTTCGTCCATCTGTGAAAACTGCCCAGGCACAGGAAGATGCAGAAGTGTATCCTACCTCGTAGAAGGCCGTCTGTTTTTTTAAGAATTTCACCATCGAAGTCGAATTGAAAGCTGCATCTGATCTTAATTGACGTTAGAGTTCTGCTTCAATAGCATCAAGCGTAGATAGTCTTTTGGTATCGGATACTGGATCTCCCTTTTTCCCTGATCCTGAATTGTTAGTGCTATCTGAAATGTCAGTATTATCTGAATTTTGGATTTTTGATTCCGTCCCTCCTTTTCCTCCACTGCTACAGCTTGCAAGCCACAATGTTGATGCAATAACAACACACGCGGTCATCCAATTTAAGAAATTATTACGAAAAAAGAAAAGAGTTAAGTTAAAAGAATTTCGTGATTTATTATGATTGTTTAACATTTCATCTTCCTCCTTTTTATTAATACAGCCAAAATTTTTTAAATTTTAAATTTAGAAAACACAGCAACAAGTAACCTGATAATTTCATACAATATGCCGGCAATCATAAATGTTATTATAAGAATAAACCAGTCATTCATTCCAAAATAATTTATAATTAATAAAATAAAAAAAACGGATACTACACTTCGATATTTTTTCATTTTTTCAGCATTTGTAATTTGATAATATGAAAGAAAAAAAGAAAGCGGAAGTATTTCAAAAAAAAATCCAAATGCGAAAATTATCGAAAAGAAGAATTTTAAGTATTCTTTTACGGATATAAAGGGCAATATCCATGGAGGAGCAATGGAAATCAGCCATTTTGTTATCGGGAAAATATAATAATAATAACAGATCCATGCCCCAATTGCAAAAGAACATGCGGTAATAAAACTAAATATTAAAATATATTTTTTTTCATTTTTATAAAGCCCGGGAGAAATAAATTTCCATAATTCACCTATGACAACCGGAAAAGCAAAAATAAATCCAAATATAACAGCTAATTCGATATGAATTAGCAGCCCATCAAGGGGATTAAATAAGACAGCATATGGAAGGCTTTTTATTATTTCTTTAAGAATAATATTGCTGAATTGATATACAATAATACTGCTAATTACAATTACAGATAGAGAAATTATTATTGTATTACGAATTTCTTTTATATGCTCAATGACAGACATTCTATCGCTCTGAGAAATATTCTTCATTTATTCACCAGATAAGCTGCAAGTTTAATTGCACTGTTTAGACTTGAACATGATGCAGTACCTTTTTGTGCTATATCAAAAGCAGTCCCGTGATCAACGGATGTGCGGATTATCGGGAGCCCAAGTGTTAAATTTACACCGGTATCCATATAAAGCATTTTTAGCGGAATTAATCCCTGATCATGATACATAACAATCACAGCATCATATGTCCCGTGTTGTGCAGTATAAAATAATGTGTCAGCAGGGTAGGGCCCGGAAACATCAATATTTTTTTTCTGCATATTTAAAATTGCAGGAATAATTTTTGTTCTTTCTTCATTACCAAAAAGTCCGCCTTCTCCAGAATGCGGATTAAGACCGCATACAGCGATTTTAGGACTTTTGATTACAAATTTTTTATTTAAAAAGTCAAAAGTCAGCTTTATCTTTTCCTGAATTTTTTCTTGCGTTATATTCAGGCTTACTTTATTTATCGCTATGTGTGTTGTTACCAGAACAACTTTAAGTTTTTCTCCCGCCAGCATCATGGCAAATTTTTTTGTTTTTGTTAATTTTGCAAGAAGTTCTGTATGCCCGGCATAAAGAAAACCTGCCTTATTTATTGATTCTTTATTGATTGGACAGGTTACCATAGCATGGAAAGTTTCTTTTTTGAGATATTCAAAAGCTTTATAAATATATTCAATAGAAGCTTTCCCTGACATTTTTTGAATTGTGCCGATTTTTAATTTGTCTAAAAGAATATTATTTAAATTAAGACAATTTATATATCCGGATTTTTCTGTTATATTTGATAAAGTATCAATAATATTAATTGAACCTTTAATATTAAACATTTCCATCCGGTGTTTTAGTACACCTGCGTCCCCAATAACTAAAGGTATATAATTTTCATCGGAATATGAAAAGCAGGTTAAAGCTTTGCATATTATTTCCGGTCCGACTCCGCCGGGGTCTCCCATAGTTATAGCAATAACAGGTTTACTCATTTTAGCTCCTATAATTCAAAACAGGTATTTAGACTGATGGCTGAAGGATTTTAGTTAAATGCCTAAAAACCTTAAGTCTTCAGCCTATTCACCTGAAAATCAAAATATCTTCCCCAATACATATCCAAGTAAAAAACCAATCAAAAAGAATGTCCCTAATATTCGTGCATCAATAGCTTTTTTTGTCTCCCCGCGTGCTACAAAAAAAATTGATCCGAGATAAGCAATCCCGTTTATAAGCCATACAAGGGGTAAGGAAATAAGTTTAATAATAAAAGGTCCTATCCACGGTACGGCCGATATCCATATCCCCAGTGTTGAAATAATACCGGTAAAAACAGGAGTAATCAATCCATATAAAATTATAAGAGAAGTGGTGATTTTTTTATTTAAATGAAATTTAACAGCGATTAATATTATTATAATTAATACTATCCAGAGTATTAAAATTTTTATTATTTTTTTAAATTTATTATTATCCATTATCTGCCTTTTTAAAATCAAATTATATCATATTTTTTGAAAATATAAACTAATGAATTAAATCTTGACGCAATCGGTCAATTATTTGTGGAATCTGTCATCGCAGGGAGTGAAAAGACGAAGCAATCCCATTGAAATTGCTTCCTCTTCGTTTCACTCTGGCTTTTGCTCACCCGCCCGCAATGACAATCAAGAATTAATGATTTTTCTCCAATAACAGACCGATTACATCTTGACTTTTATCCGTGCAATTAGTATATTTATCAATGCATTTTAAAATATACGTTTGAAAATATACAAAAAAATTCACAAATACGGGGATGCACCTTAAATATCATTTTAATTAACAGTAAAAACAAGGAGTAATTTTGGATACAATTATTTTAGCCGGAGATCAAAAAAAAAATATAAAAATTAATGATGATAACAAAGCTTTCCTTTTGCTCGAACAAAAACCTGTTATTATTCATGTATTAAAAACACTTTTATTCCATCCGGAAATAGATAATATTTATGTTGTAGGTCCCAAAGAAAGATTAGATAAGACATTAAAAGCATATGAATATGAACTAAATAGTTCGTCTAAAAAAATATTTACCATAGAACAAAAAAAGAGCCTTCTTGAAAATGTGCTGGAAGGATTCTATTGCTCAATCCCTGAATATAATAATAAAACACTTTCAATAGAACAAATTAAAATTAAATATATTGATAAAGCCGCATTATTTCTTCCAGGTGATATACCTCTTGTAATGCCCGAAGAGATTTCTTTTTTTATTTCCAATTGTGATCTGAAAAAATATGATTATTTTATCGGGATAACCCCTGAAAATGTCATGGAAACATATTATCCTGAAACACAATCTCCCGGAATTATTATGGCATATATGCATTTTAAAGAAGGACGGTATCGTGTAAGTAATATACATTTAGCCAGGCTTTTTAAATTAAACGAATTGAAATATTTTGCTCAAATTTATAATATCCGTTATCAGAAAAAAATTAAAAATATTTATCGATTTATTAAATATGTGTCCGATGCGCCGGATACATTTAAAATTTATAAATATTATCTTTGTATGCAGATAGCTCTTTTTTTTAACAATTTTAAATTAAAATTATTCTCTGATTTCTTTCGAAAATTTGTTCCGATAAATGAAGTTGAAACAATTTTATCTAATATTATAAATGCAAAATTAAAAACAATTATAATTCCATTTGGCGGGATAGCTGTTGATATTGATAATGAAAAAGATTTTGCGGCACTTCAATCTATGTTTAATAAATGGATAAAAAAACAAAGAGATTTTTTCGAAAAAAAAGCCCCAAAGCTTTAAGCTTTGAGGCTTTTCCCCGATATATAAGTTGATTAATAACCGCCTGCTCCTGTTGTAAAATACCATATAGGCCCTTCGGAAATATATTCCCCATCAGACGCATTAACTTTCCATGCATAAGTTGTAAAAGGTAATAAAGTTAATGAAAGATTTGTATTTTGAATCGTACCTTCATAATCTATTACTCCATTACCGAAATTATTAATATGCCCGACGCCAATCGTGTAATAAACTGTATCCCCTAAATCCGGATCTCCACCTAACCATGATAAATTAATAGTGTTAGTCAGAGAAATAAAATAGTTCGAAGGAGATGGATTGTATGGCGTATACGGTGGATTATTACCTGCATAAAACTGACCTGTAGTAAAATGCCATACTGGTCCGGCGAACACGTTTCCATGATCATCTTTTGCAACAATATACCATTTATATGATGTATTTTCAATTAAGGTTTCTGGAATATAATAGCTTGTCCCTGATACCCATCCTCTATAAGGTATAGCTGCTGCTGATTCAAGTCCAAAATAAACATCAAATGTTACAGGATCACCTTCAGGATCGCCTCCATCCCAATAAAGATACATAGAAGTAGGTGCCCCTGTGTTTCCATCCCATGGATATGGATCTTTTACATAAGGTGGATTGTTGGTGAAATTACCTGTTGTAAATCTCCAGACCGGACCTACGAATTCATTATTATGATTATCCCTTGCAATAACCTGCCACAAATATTGAGTGCCTTTAGCTAAATCGTTAGGGATATTATAGTATGGAGAATAAAGTCCTGTAACTAAGGTCGGTAAAGGTAACGTTGTTCCCATGCGAATTTCATATATTATAGGATCACCCTCAGGATCCCCGCCTTCCCAGCTTAAATCCTGCGCTAATGAAACTTCAGATTGCCAATCCCATGGATATGGATTTCTTGCATATGGAGGGTTATTAGTAAAGTTCCCTGTTGTGAATTGCCACATTGGACCCATTGTGGTATTTCCATTATTGTCTTTTACAACTACCTGCCAATTATATGTTGTACCTGGCAATAAATCAAAAGGCAGCGGGAAAAACTGGCTGTATAAAGGTCCATATTTTGTGAGCGGCCAGGTTCCGGATTTCCCAAAGTAAACCTCATAAGTAAGAGGATCTCCCTCAGGATCTCCGGCCATCCAGCTTAAATCAACTGTTACTGAAACCTCAGATTGCCAATCCCATGGATATGGCGTATTTACCCATGGTGGATTATTCATTTGTCTGCCGGTTGTAAATGACCATACAGGGCTTTTTACTCCATCCGGATGTGAGGTATCTTTTGCTTTAACAAACCAGTAATAAACAGTTCCCTGAGCTAAACCATCAACCCAATATGACGTATAATCATAAGTATACCCGTGAATAATAGGTGCTGATTCCGGATTGGGTGAAGTACTGATATAAATTTCATAATTTACCGGATCCCATTCCGGATCTCCGCCTGCCCACATAAAATTATAAGCTGTTGGAACATTTATTTGTCCCTGGAATGGATTTGGTCCGCTCGGGTAAAATGGAGGTTGATTTCCTCCTCCAAAATCACCTGTTTTGAAATTCCATAATTTACTTTCTACTTCACCGCCATCAGTTCCATCCGGTTTTATTGATTTCGCAACTATTTTCCAGACATAAGATGTGTTTTTTTCCAGCATTGGAGTAGGATAAGAACGGACATTTGTTTCAGTTTTAAATTCAAGTATGTATCCGGCTTTTGCCATCCACACTTCATAGCTTACATAATCACCGGGGTCAGGATCTCCGCCATCCCATCCTAAATTTATAAATAGCGGTTGATTTATAGCCCAATCCCATGGATTTGGATTACCGACCCATGGCATTCCATTGACCATGTTCCCGCCTGTTTTAAAACTCCAAATTTCACTCTTTGATACAGCACCGCTTTTGTCTTTTGCTGTAACTCGCCAATAATACCATGTCTCAGGATTAAGTCTTCGATCTATATATGCGTTTGGCATTGTTAATCCATTTATACGTATAAATGGAGTTGTATCTACCATAGATATATTTTGATCTAAAGCGATATCGTAAGTTACAAAATCATTCATGTCCGGATCGCCACCAAACCAGCTTAAGTTTGGATTAGTTGGAACCCCAAATTGTCCCACCCATGGATTTGGATTTGATGGTATAAATGGAGGATTATTTCCTGTCCCGTAACTGCCGGTTGTGAATGACCAGATTGGACCTCTAACTTCAGGGTTAACATAATCAAATGCAACAACATACCAGAAATAAGTTGTTCCCGGTTCTAAATTTATCCAGAAAGTAGTGTTATTTGAATATGAACTACCAAAATATCCAATATTTGCAGCGGTTGTTCCAAGATAAAGGTCATAATCTAAAACATCGCCATTTGGGTCACCGCAATTCCATGTAAGCATAAATGAAGTTGGAACATTCATTTGTCCTACCCATGGATTTGGCATATTAGGGATAAATGGAGGATTGTTACCGCCTGTACCACCGCTTCCGCCTGTTTTAAATGACCAGATTGGACTTTCCATTCTTCCGCCAAATGCGCCATTAGGCTTTTTAGATTTAGCTATAATTTTCCAAACATATCTTGTCCATGGCTTAAGTGCCTGTGGAGTAAAGGATGGATACATTGTTTCCATTTTAAAGTTTGGAGCATAAGGTGTGCCTTCTTCGTCAAAATATACTTCATAGCTTACTATATCGCCGTTAGGATCACCGCCATCCCAATTTAAAGTTATATAAATCGGCTGCCAATCTGCCCAATCCCAGGGATTTGGATTACCTATCCATGGAGGCATTTCACCATCTGTTGCAAAGTTCCCGGTTTTAAAACTCCAAATTTCTCCTTTAGTTTTTGCACCTGACTTATCCGTTGCAGTAACCTGCCAGTAAACCCAGGTGTTTGGTTCAAGAGGCTTATCAATAAATAGACTTGTACTTGTAAGCTCCCCGCTTTTAAATTCCGGAGTTCCATTTTTTACATTATCAAAATTTTTATCACCTACAACTTCGTAAGTAACAAAATCACCGGGATCAGGATCTCCGCCAAACCAGTTTAGACTTAGATTAATCGGAGCATTTTGATCCCCGTTAAACGGTTGCGGGTTACCCGGCATAAATGGAGGATTATTTTTAGTATTATCATAAGGACTACCTGTGACAAATGTCCATACCGGTCCTTCTGTTGAATGTCCCTGGTCATCTTTGACAACTACTTTCCAGACATATGCTGAATTTGGTTCTAATGCTGAATCATAAAAATTAGTTATCTGTGAATTTTCAAGAAGTAATGTGGTTGGATTAGTAGCTGTATCAGTTTGCTTGTTTAAATATAAACTACAAGATAGAGTATCATATATAAATGTGGTATTATAATTAATAGTTGGACTATATGGATTACCTATTGAATCATATAAATAGGTTGTATCAGTTGTCACAACTGTACTCACATCCGGATCCCCAATTTCCCAGCTTATAAATAATTTAGTCGGTTTATTTCTATCCCCGTTAAATGGGTCTGGATTAAAAGGCGGATAAGGCGGTTGATTTGCCGTAATTGTACTATCATTTCCGGTAGTAAAGAACCATATTGGTCCAATACTTTTATTTCCATTTAAATCAACAGCTTCAACAAACCAATAATAAGTTGAGCTTTGATCAAGATCCTCAAGATCGATCAATGGTGCAAGGGCAGTATAATTTGGCGTTGAAGTATTAAGATTTTTGTTTTTTCCAATATAGATTAAATATTTGACCTGATCACCCGGATCCGAATCTCCGCCACTCCAGAATAATTTTAAATTTTTGTTGGGTTGATCTTTAGCTCCAATTGCCGGATATGGAAAATTTGGAATATAAGGAGGAGTATTTCCAGAGCCCGTCCCTGTGTAGCCAAAAGTTGTAAAATCCCAGACTGCGCTCGATGTTATTTTTCCTTGTTTAACTACATCAACACGCCAAAAATAATGGGATGCCATTTGTAAAACAGCTTGACAAGAAGTTGATGTGGAAGGACCAAAAACCTTTTTTTTTTGTTTTTTATTATCTTTTTCTAAATATACTGTATATTGATAAGTGGTTGTTCCATTAATCATCTCATCAAACCAATCCGTATTACTGCTGCCGCCTTCCCATGTTAAAGTTAAACTGGTTTGCTGTTCTGCCGCATGATTTGGCGGATATTTAAGGTTTGGTGCTCCCGGTCCGCTTCCTCCGCTTCCTCCGCTGCTATTTTTATTACTTGGACCGCATGCTAAAGAGCAACTAAGGATTAAAATAATTAAAAATGCAAATAAATTAAATATTTTTTTCATTCTAAAACCTCCTCTATTTAATATTTAAGAATAAAACAAAATTGATAATTGATAATTGATAATTGATAATAATTATATAATAATTATCGCATAGTAATTTAACTATATAATAATAGTGTGTAAAAATTATTTTGTCAAATAAATTTTTATTTTATTTTCAAAACTTATCCTTGACACTAAAATTATCTTAAAATATAATTTGCAGATAAATTTATATGATATATAATATGATATTTTAAAGGAGATTATATGATTTGAAATTTCAAATCTCAAATCTCAAATTATTATAGGAGAAAAAAATGATGGAAAAAGCACCTCCGGAAAAACCTCCGCAACGAGGTAAAAATGGTAAATCAATAAAAAAAATATTAGGACCTGTCCCTAATCTTGAAGAATATGTTCTTTCTGACTGGTGGCGTGGAATTTTTAATTCTCTTTATTTAAAAACCGATGCTGATGTTGTTGATGATAAAAATATTACCAGCCATGAGATTGAATTATTTGCAAATATATTAAAACTTTCTCCTGATGATAAAGTACTTGATTTATGCTGCGGACAGGGACGGCATGCATTAGAACTTGCTTCACGCGGATTTAAAAATGTGGAAGGTCTGGATAGATCCCATTATTTAATACAGAAAGCCAAATCATATGCCAGGAAAGAAGGTTTCAACATTAAATTCAGGGAAGGAGATGCAAGAGACCTGCCTTTTCCTCCTGATGCTTTTGATGCAATTATGATTCTGGGAAATAGTTTTGGATATTTTGAAACAAGTAATGATGATTTAAGGATTCTAAAAGAAATATTTAAAGTATTAAAACCATGGGGAAGGCTGATAATTGATGTTTCAGACGGTAAATATTTGAAAAAAAATTTTCAGCCGAGGTCATGGGAATGGATAGATAAAAAACTTTTTGTGTGCAGAGAAAGATCTCTTTCCCATGATGGACAACGGCTCATATCGCGTGAAGTTATTACCAACGTGGAAAAAGGCGTGATAGCTGATCAGTTCTACGCCGAGAGATTATATACTAAAGATAATTTAACCGAATTAATTAAAGATGCAGGGTTTAAAGATTGTATTTTCCATGGAGAAATATCCACAAATTCTCAGAGAAAACAGGATCTGGGAATGATGGAAAAACGTATCATTGTTACTGCAACTGCAAGAAAAGAATGGACTCCGCTTAAGAAAAAGCCAAAAGAAATAGTAAAAAATGTAATGGTTATTTTAGGTGATCCGGCAAAAAAAGATTTGTTAAAACCTTCATATGTATTTGACGATGATGATTTTTATACAATTGATCAGCTAAAATCCGCGTTACGGAGATTATCAAATTACCATTTTAATTATTTAAATAATCATGATACACTTATTCTTGATATGAAAAAAATATACGGTAAAATAGATTTTGTGCTTAATTTATGTGATGAGGGTTTTAATAATGATCCGAGAAAAGAATTGCATATTCCCGCGCTGCTTGAAAAACTTGATATCCCCTATACAGGATCAGGTCCGCAATGTCTTGCATATTGTTATGATAAATCACTTGTCAGAGGAATAGCAAAAGAAATGGGTATTCCTGTCCCCAAAGCTTTTTTTATCAAACCTGATGATACAACCTTTGAACTGCCGTTTGGTTTTTCGGTATTTGTAAAACCCAATTTCGGCGATTCAAGTTTCGGGATAAACCAGAGAAGTGTTGCTAATAATCTTGAAGAATTATTAAATATTATTTCAGAAATCAGAGAAAGTTTTGGATATGATAAACCTATATTAGTTGAAGAATATCTTACAGGAAAAGATCTAAGCGTGGGGATTATAGGTAATCCTCCCACTTCGTATAATGTTTTACCCATTGTAGAGGAAGACTATTCCGTTCTTCCCGCTAATTTACCTAAAATATGCGGATATGAAGCTAAATGGTGTCCTGATTCTCCATATTGGAATATTAAATCTATCCCTGCTGATTTACCGGATGAAAA
>JACQWU010000341.1 GCA_016209155.1 Candidatus Desantisiibacteriota bacterium
TAATAATCGGTGTTTTTGCTTTTTTTGGTTGGCTTTTTAAAGATGCAATAATTGATGTTTTTTCTCAAACTATAAAATGGGATAATTGGGCTCTTTTTCGTTATTCGACTTATAGAGATAAATATGAATATTTTTATGAGAGTGTACTTTCTTTTCTGGTAATTTTTGGAGGTATTATTATATGGACAGCACTTAAAAATTTAAAAGAAGCTCCGGAAAAGTTATTAAAAATAGTATGTGTAATAATTTTTATAATAGATGTTGGTTCTATTAATGATAAATTTTTTTCAACTGTACCTCTTGATAAACTGGTATCCTACGACCCTGTAACTGTACCTCAAGGTATGAAGCATATAATGGATAAAGGAGAAAACCATTATTTATACAGGGTATTTCCAAATGTTCAGCTTGATGAAAAATATGCCCGCGCTAACAGCTGGTCCTTATATTTTCAAATAATAGGCGGATACACAGGTGTAAAACATAAATTATATTCAGATTTCATGCAATATGTGACTTTTGATAACCGCATGATAGATATATTAAATGTTAAATATATTGCTTTAGATAGACAGGCCATCCCTTATTCGAATATACAAATAGGCGCTCAAGTAGGAAGATATATAGTTGATTATATTGATAATAGTATAATTATATTATTAAATCCTTTAAAGAGGGACAGTGTTCATTTAATTTTTAACTATATGGTATTACCTGCTGAAGATATTTTGCCGGTGCTTAAATCTTCTAATATTGATCCTCTTTCAACAATTATTCTTGAAGAAAATCCGGATATAAAAATTAGTCCAGAAATAAATACAAATAAAAATGCCCGTTTAATATCAAAAAAAATGGAACCCGGTTTTTATGATTTTGAAGTTGAAATGCCGAAGCCCGGTTTTGTTGTATTCAGTGATACTTATTATCCGGGATGGAAAGCTTATATAGATGGTAAAGAAACAAAGATATATAAAACAGATTATTTAGTACGTTCTATTTTTGTCCCAACCGGGAAACACCATATTATATCTAAGTTCAGACCCCTGCCTTTTATTTTAGGTGTATGGATATCAGGACTTACTATTTTGGGTTTGATAATTATATTTATTTTGAAAAAGATGAAAAAAATTGATATTTAATCTTGTCTTAGCTCACTTAACCATTAATACAATTCCAGTATATCGTTTAAAGAAAGTTATTATATAAATAGCCGCAAGATTTCTTATGAAATTAAATTTAAATAATTTTTTAAGAATTATATGCTTTGGTTCTGCAAATAAAGCTCTATTTATTAATTTAATATGAGGGTATGTTTTAAATACTCTAAACCCGGCTTTCTTTCCTGCTTTTATAATTTTTTTAGGGGGCATGTCTCTTTCATTAACTTTATATTTTAGAACTGCATCCTTTGATTCTTTTCTATTTTCATTACCGGTTCCCGGTTCAAAAGCTATACAAACTCCGCCATGTTTCAGGGCTTTATAAACTGCCAGGATAGCGTCATTTTCATCCATGGAATGGTGTAATGAATCAAAAAAAACCGCACAATCAAATTCAGAGTCAAATTTCAGGTTTTCATAATCACATACTATAAACTGCAAATTATTTAATCCTTCTCTATTTTTATTTATGTTTGCGTTTTTAATCATATCATCTGCAATATCGGATCCTGTAACCTCATATCCTCTTTTTGCAAATAAACAGCTTGTCCAGCCTGTCCCGCAACCCAGGTCTAATAATTTCGCCGGCGGCTGAGGAAGAAGAGACATTATTGTTCCTATCTGGACTAGATATTCACCGCAATAAGCATCGGAGAATGGTTTATTTAACGCATGAAGAATACCTGCTTCCCCAATATTTTTCAAATAATCTATTTCACCTTGTTTGGACAACAGTTTTCTCCTTTTAATGAAATTCAATCTTTATTTTTTTCATATGCATCAATTATATGCTCAAGGCTTTTAAAGAAAGAGTTTTCTATCTCCGGATCAAAATGTTTATTATTTTCTTCTTTAATTATTTTTAATACTTCATCTATCGGGTAAGCCGCTTTGTAGCAGCGTTTGCTTATAAGAGCGTCGAAAACATCAGCGAGAGCCACAATTCTGCCGCTTAAGGGAATATCTTTCCCTTTAAGTTTATTTGGATAACCCGTCCCGTCAAATTTTTCATGATGATTAAGTGCGACTATTTGAGCGGCAGTTAGAATTGGAGATGTTGGATCATTTAATATTTCTGCTCCTTTTATTGTATGCTGTTCCATTATTTTACGCTCTTCCGGTGTTAACTTTCCGGGTTTAAGTAAAATTGCATCAGGTATTGATATTTTCCCGATGTCATGCATCAGGCTGGAGTATTTAATTAAATCCACAGCATCTGTTTGTATATTGAGATTAGCGGCTATTATACCTGAAATAGAGAATATCCTTTTAAGATGTCTCCCTGTTTCATTATCTTTATATTCACCTGCAACTGAAAGATGCATTAAAGTATTTAGATGCGCTTTTTTTAGTTCAATGGCAAGATGTGCGTTTTTTATAGCAACAGATGCCTGGGATGCAAGACATTGAACGAATTTTACATAATAATCATCAAAGGGAATTACCTCTCCTTCTGCGTTAATGGAGTTTATAAGCTGCAATACCCCCAGTATTTCTTCGTCAGCATCAAGAAGAGGTAGAATCAGCATGGATTTTGTACGGTAATTATTGCGTATATCAAAATCCCTATTAAAGAGGTATTCACTGTCAGGCGGAATTAAGTATACATCATCAATTTTTAAAGTTTTTCCTGTAACAGCCACATAACCTGCCAGACTTTTTTTGTTTAATGGCAGAGAAAATGGTCTAAATGATGTTTTCCCTGAACCTGCGCCAAGACGTTTATCCATTGTATCATTTTGAGCTACCATAAATCTTAGACTTTCAACTTCCTTTATATATAAACTTCCCGCATCACTACTGGTAAATTTTCGTGCTTCAGTCACGATCTTTTCTAAAAGTTTGTCAATTTCATGTTCACTTGTAAGTGCTATCCCTATATTAACTAATTCAAAAAATTCTTTTTCCAGTAATTTTAAATCCATAAGATGTCCTTAATTAATTTGCAGATAATTATAACACATATATCGTATCTTTACCTAACAAACTTAACAATCTAATTAGTAGATAAAATAATATTAAATAATGTATAATATCAGGGGGGAAAAATGGATAATCATAAAATCGCAGATATTTTTGAGGAAATAGCTGATATTCTGGATATAGTGGGGGATAATCCATTCCGTATACGCAGTTATAGGAATGCGGCACGGATTATAGAAGATTTATCAGACGATATTTTTTCGATCATAAATGAAGGCGGAACGCTTGAAAATATAAAGGGAATAGGTAAAGGAATAGAAGAAAAAATAGAAGAGATAGTAAAAACAGGCTCATGCAGTCTTCTTAAAGAACTTCATGAAAAAGTTCCGCCTGAGATAAGAGAATTATTAAAAATAGAAGGATTGGGTCCGAAAAAAGTTAAATTGATGTATGATAAACTGGGAATTGATTCAATAGACAAACTTGAATCTGCGGCAAGTTCAGGTAAACTGCGCAATCTCGAAGGTATGGGGGAGAAAACTGAAAACAAAATTCTCAAATCTCTGGAATATTACAGGCAGGGGCAGGGGAGATTTAAACTCTCTGACGGATTTTCAATATGTGAATCATTAATAAAATATCTTAAAAATGCAAAAAATCTAATAAAAATTGAGCCTGCCGGAAGTTTCCGCCGCAGGCAGGAAACAATAGGCGACCTTGATCTGCTTGCTATATGCAGCAGCGAAACAGATATAATGGAAAAATTTATAAAATATGATGAGGTTAAAGAAATTATTGCTCATGGAGATACTAAAACGAGTATCAAACTTACAAACGGTATACAGGTAGATCTGCGTGTACTTGAGCCTGAAAGTTTTGGCGCGGCTCTTCATTATTTTACAGGTTCAAAAGCGCATAATATCAGAGTTCGTAGTTTAGCCAGAGAAAAAGGACTTAAAGTAAGCGAATACGGTGTTTTTGATTCCGGAGATAAAAAAATTGGGGGAAAAGATGAAAAAGATATTTTTACAAACATCGGACTTTCCTATATCCCTCCTGAAATAAGGGAAGACAGAGGTGAGATCGAAGCCTCCCTGAATAATAAACTTCCTGAGCTTATTGAACTTAAAAATATACGCGGTGATTTGCAGATACACACTGTTGAAACTGATGGCAAAAATACTGTGATTGAAATGGCGCAAAAAGCAAAAGAATTGGGATATGAATATATATCTATTACTAACCATTCCAAAGCTGTAAAAATTGCACATGGACTGGATGAAAAAAAGTTAAGAAAACATTTTGAGGAAATAGACCGCTTAAATTCTAAAAAAGCACCCGTACATATTTTGAAAAGTGTAGAAGTTGATATACTTGCTGACGGCTCACTTGATTTGGATGATAGTGTTTTAAAAGAATGCGATGTTGTACTGGCATCTATTCATTCATATTTTAATCTGCCGGAAAAAGAAATGACGCAAAGAATAATAAAAGCATTAAGTAATCCATACGTGAATATCCTGGGACATCCAACCGGCAGGCTTATATTGGAACGCGAACCTTATGTTTTTAATTTAAGGGAAGTTTTTAAAGCGGCGCTTGATTATAATGTGATAATGGAAATTAATGCATATCCTGACCGTCTTGATTTAAACGATATACACGCCCTCCAGGCAAAAGAGACGGGATTGAAACTGGCTATTTCAACTGATGCTCATTCTTCATCGCAGATGGAGTTGATGGTTTATGGAGTATATACCGCCCGCCGTGCCTGGCTTGAACCTGAGGATGTAATTAATACATATACGTTAAAAGAGTTGAAAACTTTTATTTAACTATGAAAAGAGGTAAATATAATATGGATATTAAACCTGAGCGGTTTATAGAAGTCGATATAAAAGAATATAATGTTAAAGGCTATATCGCTAAAAGAAAGAAATCGTTTTTAATTTTGGAAGGCAAATTTCCAATATTTTAAAAGATAAAATATGGTGTCCCGGACTTGATATGGGATGCACGCGCGAAGATTTAATGAATTTGTTTGCCGGTGCCGGGATAAAAAAGGATCCTAAAGTATTTGAGAGTATATCCCATATTTTTACAGCATGGTCTGTTTACTTTTCAACATTAGCAGCATTAGATTTTCTGCATGAGGACTTGAAAGGGAGAATCTATGTTTTACAGGGATTTGGGAATGTCGGTTCTGAATACTGCAAATTTATGTATAAGAAAGGAGCAAGATTATTAGCAGTCTCAACAAGAGCCGGCGCAATATATAATAAAAAAGGAATTGATGTTGGTGAGATATTGGAACTTAGAAAAAAATACGGTGATAAATTTGTATTGGAATATAAAAAAGGTGAAAGGATTGATGGCGAAAAACTTATTGAATTGGATGTTGATATTGCTGTCCCGTGCGCAAGATGCTGGGCGATAGATTCAAATAATGTTGAAAGAATAAAAGCCAAAATCATACCTTGCGCCGCAAATGTTGCAATGGATTTAGATATTGAAAAAAAACTTATTTTGCAAAACAAAATAGTTATTCCTGATTTTGTGGCAAATTGCGGCGGATGTTTCGGCACTTCTATTATGTATTGTTTAACAAATAAATCAATATATAAAATTCTTAAAAAAACATATAAGAAAAGGGTATCAAATTTAATAAATAAATCCGGTAAAACAGGTGAAACTATTTCAGAATTAGCTGTAAGAGAAATGACTAAAAAAACCGGTACGTACGGAACAAAAAAGAGCGAACCCGTATCGCATTTGAATTTAAGAGGTATATTTAAAAAAATTATACCGTATTTAAAAAAACAACCTGTATTATGCTGGTATTATTCAAGGAAATTTTTTCAGTAAAATTTTTTGCACTTTTTTCATTCTACTCCCAAATGCGTTTTCAGAGATTTATGTAACCATCTATTGTGGGCTGCACCCATTCTATAAATTCCAGTTGTAGAAGGTATTTTATTATGCTATATTATTTATTTATACTTTATTTGAAAAATGGCAATTGTGATAGAATCTGTGGAGAAATTTAAATGAGATGGGTAAATAATTATAGTGCATGGGTTGAAATAAATCTGGATAATATTATATTTAATATGCAAAAATTAAGAGGGAAAGTTGGTCCGGATATTAAAATAATGGCAATTGTCAAAGCAAATGGTTATGGTCATGGTTTATGTGAGATTGGGCATACAGTGCTTGAAAGCGGTGCGGATTTTTTGGGAGTGGCAACCATATATGAAGCTATAAAGTTAAGACAGTCAGGGATAAAGGTAAAAATATTTCTAACCAATGCTGTTTTACCTGAGCAGATTGACGAAATAATAAAATGGGATATTACACCATTTGTGTATGATATAAAATTAGTAAAAGCACTGGATGCAGAATTAAAAAAAGCAAGTAAAAAAATATCTGTTCATGTAAAGATTGATACAGGTATGGGCAGGTTAGGCCTTGCCCCTGAAAATTTTTTGGACTTTATAACCGAGCTTCAAAGTTTGAAAAATTTAAACTTTGAAGGTGTATTGACTCATTTTGCGCAGAGTGATGATGAAGAATATACTGATTTCCAGCTTGAACGTTTTAATGTAATTATTAATAAAGCATATAAAAGAGGGATAACATTCACTTACATTCATTGTGCTAATAGTGCCGCTTTGTTAAGATGTCCGGATACTTATTTCAACATTGTGCGTCCGGGTATTTCTATTTACGGATTATATCCATGTGTTAAGCTGCAAAATAAAATAGAATTAAGGCCGGCAATGAAAGTAAAAGCAAAAATTATTTTTGTTAAAAATGTTCCAATTGGTACATCTATAAGTTACGGCAGGACGTTTCTAACTTCACGGCCCAGTGTAATTGCAACCATTCCTGTTGGTTATGCTGACGGGTATTCAAGAATTCTTTCCAATAAAGGAGAAGTCATAGTTTCAAAGAGGAGAGTAAGAGTTGTCGGGACAGTTTGTATGGATAGTTTCATGATTGATGTTACTGAGGTACCTGACATAAAGACCGGGGATGAAGTCACACTGCTCGGCAGAGAAGGGGATGAAGAAATAAGTGCTGAAGAATTAGCCATGAAAACAGGTACTATAAATTATGAAATTGTAAGTAATATTGGGGATAGATTACCCAGAGTTTATTTAAAAAGTCAGGAAGTTGTTAAAGAAGAATATTTGTAAAAGAAAGAGCACTCAAAATGGGAAATAAAATTATTCGTAATTTTTGTATTATTGCACATATTGATCACGGGAAATCCACATTAGCAGACAGATTACTTCAATTTACCGGAACAATACCTGATCGAAAAATGCGTGATCAGGTTCTTGACAGTATGGATCTGGAACGTGAACGCGGAATAACAATTAAAGCTCAAGCAGTACGCATGAATTATATAGCCAAAGATGGTGTAACATATGTCCTGAATCTTATTGATACTCCGGGTCATGTGGATTTCAACTATGAAGTTTCCCGGAGTATAGCGGCATGTGAAGGGGCTTTGCTTGTTGTGGATGCTTCTCAGGGTATTGAAGCTCAAACTCTTGCAAATGCATTTCTTGCATTCGATCAGAATTTAAAAATTATTCCGGTTATTAATAAAATTGATCTGCCTAATGCTGATATAGAAGGAGCAAAAAAACAGATAATCTCAGTACTTGGGCTGGAAGAAGAAGACATTATTTTAGCAAGTGCGAAACAGGGAATCGGCACAGAGGATATTCTTGAGGCTATTATCGATAGAATTCCATACCCGAAGGGAAGCATTGACAAACCTCTTAAAGCTATTATATTTGATTCTTTTTATGATTCTTTTAGAGGAGTTATTATATATGTAAGAGTAATTGATGGGACTTTAACCAATGGAATGAATATAAAGTTTATGTCTAATAATACAACATATGTTGTAGATGAATTGGGTACATTGACACTTGAAAGGAAACCGAAAGATACCCTTTCAGTCGGAGAGGTTGGATATATAGTTGCCGGAATAAAAAATATAAGCATGGTATCTATGGGAGATACTATTACAGATTCTATAATTTCGACATCTGAACCATTCCCCGGATACAAAAAAATAACACCGATGGTATTCTCTGGTCTTTATCCGACTGATAGTACTCAATATCCGCTTCTTAAGGAGGCTTTAAGCAAATTAAAATTGAATGACGCATCATTTAATTTTGATCCTGAAACTTCTGAAGCGCTTGGATTTGGATTTCGCTGCGGATTTTTAGGATTACTACATATGGAAATTATCCATGAGCGTCTGGAAAGAGAATTCAATTTAAGCCTTATCTCTACTGCTCCAAATGTCGTATACTATATCTATATGGAGGATGGAGAAAAATTAATAATAGAAAATCCAGTTAAATTTCCCGAGAAGGGCTGTATCAACCGGATAGAAGAACCCTATATTAAAGCTACAATCATGCTTCCCAGCAGATATATCGGAACAATTATGCAACTGGTGCAGGAAAGACGCGGAATATATAAAAGTATAGAGTATATGGATGAAGGCCATGCAATATTAAGCTATGAAATACCTCTTGCGGAAATAGTCCTGGATTTTTATGATAAATTGAAATCCTTAAGTCAGGGATACGCATCATTTGATTATGAATTGATGGGCTATAAAATTTCCGATGCAGTAAAAGTCAATATGCTTATTAATGGGGATAAAGTCGATGCGCTTGCTTTTATTATTCATAAGGATAAAGCATATTCTTATTCAAGGCAGATCGCAGAAAAAGTGAAAGAAATCATCCCGCGCCAGATGTATGAAGTGTCAATTCAGGCCGCTGTCGGCGGAAGAATAATTGCCCGTGAGACAATAAAAGCTTTAAGGAAAAATGTTTTAGCCAAATGTTATGGCGGCGATATTACACGTAAACGAAAATTACTGGAAAAACAAAAAGAGGGTAAGAAAAGGATGAAACAAATAGGTTCAGTAAATATTCCCCAGGAAGCATTTATGGCTGTGCTTAAAATAAATAACTGAAAAAAAGGGATAAAAAAAAGAATTGAACCACAGAGAACACTCTGTGGTTAAGCTTTGACATTATTAATAATCGAAAGGAGAAATTTAAAATGAAAAAGAGTTTTAAAATAGCAGTAATACCGGGAGACGGAACAGGACCGGAGGTAATTAACGAGGGGCTTAAAGTTATAAATGCAGTATCCATGAAAGAGGGCTTTTCTTACGAAACAATAACTTATGATCTTGGCGGGGAACGATAT
>JACQWU010000152.1 GCA_016209155.1 Candidatus Desantisiibacteriota bacterium
CCGGTGGATCAATATATAGGCGGAATTGAACATGCGGTACTACACCTGCTTTATGCCAGATTTTTCACAAAAGTGCTTTATGACTTGTATCTTATACCATATGATGAACCGTTTACCAGATTATTGACTCAGGGTATGGTAATAAAAGACGGGGCTAAAATGTCTAAATCTAAGGGTAATGTAGTTGATCCCGATACTATAATAGAAGCATATGGAGCAGATACGGCAAGAATATTTATACTTTTCGCCGCACCGCCTGAAAAAGATCTTGAATGGAGTGATGAAGGGATTAAAGGTTCTTTCCGTTTTTTAAACCGGATTTATACACTGATTGGTAGCTGTGCACCTGAGATAAAAAATACTCAAATTGATAACTCAAAATTTACCGGATTAACGGAAGAAGAAAAAAACCTTAGATGGAAAACGCATACTACCATTAAAAAAATTACTGCTGATATTGAAGACAGATATCACTTCAATACAGCTATTTCAGGTTTAATGGAACTTTTAAACGAGATCAGTGATTTTAAAACAGATATAACAAGGATTCAAAATATTATGGTTTATAAAGAAGCTTTAGAAAATATGCTTATTCTTCTTTCCCCTTTTGCACCTCACATATCTGAAGAAATGTGGGAAATGTTCAGTCACAAACCAAGTATATTCGATGTGGCATGGCCAGAATACAATGAAGAAGCAACTTTGAAATCGGAAATTCTTGTAGTAATACAGATAAACGGAAAAGTAAGAAGTAAATTGCAGGTTGCGGAAAATATAGACGAAAAAACGCTTACAACCGAAGCATTAAATGATGAAAAAATAAAGACACTACTAAACGGAACTGAACCGAAAAAAATTGTGATAGTACCGAAAAAACTGGTGAATATAGTAATCTGAAAATTTACAAAATATTAAGGATTCATGGAGATTATAAGATGAGAAGTATTAAAATTTTTATTTGCGCTAATCTTTTGCTATTTTATTTTTTAGGTTGTGCAGGAGAAAAAGACAATGTTAAAATTAATTACAGGGAATTAGATGAAAAAGCTTTAAAAATAATGAAAATCGCAGAGGATCACTACAATAAAAAAAATTATTTCAGGGCAAGAAGAAATTACAAAAAGGTGGTTAATGAATATCCTAAAAGTAATTATGCGGATGATGCGCAGTTTAATATTGCTAAAATTTTTTATGAGAGAGAAAGCTATATGAGAGCAATAGAGGAATATGAAAAACTTATAGATGATTTTCCAGCAAGCGAAAAGATACCGGAAGCCGCGCAAAATCTTTATTCTATCGGCGAAATATACTGGGGTAAGGGCAAAAGATATGATGCTGTTGAAACTTTCAAAAAAGCTGTAGAAAGTTACCCGTTTGGAAAATTTGCTCCGGATATACAATTCAGGATAGCAAATTATTACTTTGAAGAAAAAGAATATCAAGATGCAATTACCCATTTTGAAAAACTGCTGCGGCTTTATCCGGATCATCCGGCAAAATCATTATCAGAGTATAAACTCGCATTATCTTATTTCGAAGCTTCCTTACACTGGGCGCTTGACCAAGATAATCTTAATAAAACCATCAGCCAATTTAATAAAATTATCATGCAAAATCCTGACGGTCCATATACATATGATGCAAAGAAGAAAATAGAAGTATGTAAGGATAGACTGGCAAAACGGCAATTTATGATTGCAGAAAATTATTTTAAAGATGATAAATATGAAGCAGCTGATATATATTACAAAACTGTACTGGTAAACTATCCGGAAACCATATGGGCATCTTACGCACAATTTGGGATGGCTGAAATATTACGGAAAAATAATGAATGGGATAAAGCCATTAAAGCTTACAGAAAATTGATTGCCGACTATCCTGAAAGTGATTTGGAAGAAAAAGCTTTAAAGCGTATTGACGAAATGAATAGGATGATTGCTAAAGAGGGAAATGAAAAATAATTTAAATCTTTTAGCATTCAAATGAATTTTAAATCATGAAAATTTTTTACGATTTTGAAAAAATAAGTGATAATTTTAAGAATATTTTGGTGACAATCGGAAATTTTGACGGTATTCATTTAGGGCATCAAAAAATTTTCAAAGAACTGCAAAATGATACGGCTCTATTAAACGGAACGGCACTGGTTATTAACTTTGTGCCTCATCCCCGTTCAGTGATAGATCCTCTTAGAACTCCGCCCTTATTAACTACACTGAAAAGCCGATTAAAATTGATGCAGGAGATGGGGATTGAAGCAGTCCTTCTTGCCCATTTTGACAGAAATTTTGCTGAAATAAGTCCTGAAAAATTTATTAAAGAATATCTGGTTGACAAGCTCAAAATTAAAGAGATTGTTATAGGAGAAAATTATTTTTTTGGAAAAAACAAACAGGGGGACATTGATTTTCTTAAAAAAAACGGCAAAATTTATAATTTCAAAGTTCATTCTGTCCCTCCTTTTATAATAGACGAAAAAATTGTAAGCAGTTCCATTATTCGGGATTTTATTCGCGCCGGAGATATGCTAAGTGCCAAAAAATTTTTAGGGAGAGAATATTCTATTTGCGGCAAAGTAGTAAACGGCAGTAAAAGAGGAAAAAAACTTGGATTCCCTACAGCTAATCTTCAAGCGATAACCGAATTAATACCTAAAAAAGGAGTTTATTACACAAAAGTGCAGATATCAGGCAGGGAATTTGCCGCACTTACAAATATAGGTTTCCGCCCGACTTTTGATGAAAAAAATGAAATAATAGAAACCCATATTTTAAATTTTAACGAATCAATATATGATAAAGAAATAACTATTTTATTTATTAAAAAGATTCGGGATGAAAAAAAATTTAATTCTGAATCTGAATTAAAAGCTCAAATAGCAAAAGATATAGAGCAAGCAAAAAGAGAGATGGTGAAAAGTTTCTAATCTATAACAACTTAAAATTTATAAAGTATTTTTAAGTGAAATAAATTAAAATGTAAAAATCAAAGCTTGTCCTCATGAAAGTGGAGATGCAAAATGACAAAATGAATTATCCCGGGGGAGAACCTCGATGAATATTTCGATTAAAATTTAAAATTAAACTGCATTCAATAGCAACTTATGTTAAAGAGGAAATTTAGCATGAAAAAAAATATTATATTATTACTGCTGATTATTTTAATAATTAACATATACGGATGTGCCCCCGCAGGGAATATAGTTCCGGCAAAAACCGGAGCAGGATATGTTAATCCTTTTAGCAGTCAAACTTCTTTAATTCTATATGATACGGCCAAAGTTAATAGAGCTGTTTTTTTATATGAAAAAGGATTGAAAGCGGAAAAAGAAGGATTACTGGATCAAGCAATAACTAATTTTTCAGGGGCTATTGAATCTGCCCCTGATTACTTTGATGCGATTTACAGCCTGGCTAAAGTATATAATAAAAACGGAAGTCGTGAAAAAGCATTAGATTTATATAAAAAAGCAATACATCTTAAACCTGATATTGCAAAATTATATAATGAAACAGGAGATATTTACAGGGATATGAATAAACTTGATTCAGCAATAGAAAGCTATCAAAAAGCCATAGATATTGACCCTGCTCTTGCTGAAAGTTATGCTAACCTCGGACTTATGTACAGCACCAGAAAATATATAATAGAAAAAGCTGTTTATTATTATAATAAGGCTATTGATTTAAATAATGATCCACACTCGAGCGCAATTTCGCATTTTCAACTGGGAATGATCAACTTTTTTAAAAACAATGAACAAATTGCTATAAATCAATTCAAACTGGCAATAAATAAATTACCTGATTATGCCCCTCCTTATTTTAAACTGGGAGAAATTTATTTTAGGAAAGAAGAGGAAGGTCTGGCAATCGAAATGTTTGAAAAATATATAAAACTTGCTGATACAAAAAATGACCAGGTTATTGAAGCAAAAAAATATCTTAAAAAATTGGATAAAATGAAAATTACCAATCCGGAATTAAAGAATAAATGATAACTATTCAGGTGAATAGACTGAAGGCGGAAGGTTTTTAGGTACAAATCATGTATTTTCATGATGGCTAATATCCTTCAGTCTTCAGCCTAAATACCTGAAGGAGCATATTATGGAAGAATGTACTATAACTTTTTTGCCGGGAAACAAAACCATCCGGCTTCCACGCGGAAGCACTATTCTTAAAGCGGCCAATCTTGCCGGAGTGCAAATTAATGCAATTTGCGGCGGAGAAGGAATATGCGGCAGGTGTAAAGTTATAATTGAAAGCGGAGAATGCACCTCTGCAGATACTCCTTTTCTGACAAAAGAAGAAGTTGAAATGGGTTATTGCCTGGCATGTCTCACTCTTGTGGAAGGAGACATGCTGATCAGGATTCCGGTTGAAACTAAAGTTGTAAAAGGAAAAATATTAACAGGGATATCCGAAAATAATGAAACAATAGAAGTAGGAGGATTTGAACTTACACCGCGTACAAAAAAATTATTTTTAGAACTTGAACCTCCGACATTAAATGACAATATCAGCGACTTTGATCGATTAAACCGTGAATTGAAAAAAAATAATTTTCCAAACTCAACATGCAATCTTCCTATTCTTAAAAAACTTGGTAATGTCATAAGAAAAAAGTCAGGGAAAATTACCGTAACAATTCTCGAGACTGACTGTGTTCAAGAAATTATTGATCTTGAGCCGGGACACAGTACTAAACGTCATTTTGGTCTTGCAATAGACATTGGCACTACTTCAATTGTTGTATATCTGGTTGATTTATTGAACGGCAAAATTGTTGATGTTGCTTCAGATTATAATCCTCAGATTCAATGCGGCGCAGATATAATCTCAAGAATTATTTTCTCAATGCAAAAAGACGGGTTAGATACCCTGCATAATCTTGTGATTAAAACAATTAATGATCTTATAATTAAACTTCTTAAAACCCGTAATATCAGCCAAAAACTTGTGGACAGTATGGTTGTAGCCGGGAATACTACCATGACTCATCTTTTCCTGGGACTTGACCCCAGACACATAAGGGAAGAACCATATATCCCGATGGTAACTCATGTTCCTCTTTTAAAAGCAAAAGACATAGGAATTTCGATTAATAAAAATGCGTACGTTTATTGCATCCCATCGGTATCAAGCTATATCGGCGGAGATATTACATCCGGAGTTCTTGCTTCACAGCTATATAAGAAAAAAGAATTAACAATGTTCATAGATATAGGTACAAACGGTGAAATAATACTTGGAAATTCCGAATGGATGGTAGGAGCTTCATGCTCTGCAGGACCTGCGTTTGAAGGCGGTGGAATAAAATTTGGGATGCGGGCAGTTGACGGGGCAATAGAAGGAATCGTTATTAACCCGGATACTCATGATCCCATTTATTCAACTATAGGCGGACTAAAACCAAAAGGAATTTGCGGCTCGGGAATAATAGATGCTGTGGCTGAATTATTCATAAAAGGAGTTATAAACCAGAAAGGCAAAATACAAAAAGATATAAAAACCAATCGTATTCGAGAAAATGACGGGCATATGGA
>JACQWU010000153.1:0-24467 GCA_016209155.1 Candidatus Desantisiibacteriota bacterium
ATCTCTTTTGTCCCGACTGCTTCAGGATGATTAGCAGGGTGAATGGGTGAATATTTCATATCATAGGTCACATATTTACCTTCGCTTATTACTTTAGCAACAGCGTTTTCTAATTTATCGGCAGCCTGTTTTTCTCCGATATATCTTAGCATCAGCACTCCGGAAAGTATCATGGCGCATGGATTAACTATATTCATACCTTTATATTTCGGCGCACTGCCGTGAGTGGGTTCAAAAACAGCTCCATTATTGCCGATATTTGCACCCGGCGCCATCCCGAGTCCTCCGATAAGCCCAGCGGCAAGATCAGAAATAATATCGCCGTATAAATTTGGAAGAACCAGAACATCATATAATTCCGGCTTTTGCACCAGCTGCATGCACATGTTATCAACTATTCTGTCTTCAAATTCAATATCATTATATTTTTTTGCTGTTTCACGGGCAACTTCAAGAAACAGTCCATCGGAATATTTCATTATATTTGCCTTGTGTACAGCAGTTACTTTTTTCCTTTTATTTGCGCGCGCATATTCAAATGCATATTTTACTATTCGCTCGGAACCTGCTACTGAAATAGGTTTAATACTTATTCCCGAGTCATCATTTATTTTTCTTTGAGAGAGTTTTTCGATCTCTTTTATAAGTTTAAGTGTTTCTTCTTTTCCTTTTTCAAATTCTATTCCGGCATATAGGTCTTCGGTATTTTCTCTTACTATTATAAGATCAATATCCGTAAAACGTGAACGCACACCTTTATATGTCCTGCACGGACGCAAGCACGCATAAAGATCCAGAGCTTTACGCAGTGCCACATTAACACTGCGGAATCCTTTTCCTACCGGTGTGGTAATGGGACCCTTAATCGCTATTTTATTTTTCCTTATAGATTCAAGTACACACTCGGGAAGAGGAGTCCCTGTTTTCTCCATTACATCTATACCTGCTTCCTGAATATCCCATTTTATTTTAACACCTGTTGCTTCAATACATTCTTTTGTTACGTTTGATATTTCCGGTCCTGTTCCATCTCCCGGGATTAAAGTTATATTATATAATGACACGTTAGTTGACTCCTTTTTAATCGATCTTAAACGATCCATGTTTTTTGAAATGTTCCACAAGCCCGCCATCTTTAAGTAATCTCTGCATGGCACGCGGCAGGGGATTAATTTTTTGTTCTATTTCTCTTGTCAGGTTCTTTAATATACCGGCATCAAGATCAAGCTCAAGTTTATCACTGTCTTTTATAGCCGAAGTATCGCACTCTATAAGCAAAAGTCCGATATTAAACGCATTGCGATAAAAAATCCGGGCAAAAGATTTAGCTATAACGGCATTTATTCCGGCGTATTTAATGGCCATTGGAGCCTGCTCACGTGAAGATCCGCATCCAAAATTTTTGCCTGCAACAATAAAATCACCGTCTTCTCTTCTATTATAAAAATTTTCATCCAGATCTTCCATTACATGCTTAGCCAGCTCAAGAGGGTCTTGAATTTTAAATTTATAGCGTCCTGATATAATATAATCAGTATTTATATCATCATCCTGTTTAAATCTTCTTGCTCTTCCACTAAGATTCATACTTAAATCCTCTCCTTATATTGTTTTCATTACTTTGCGCGGATCTGTAATTTTTCCACTTAACATTGATGCGGCAACAGTGGCAGGTGAAGCCAGATATATTTCCGCGCGCGGATTACCCATTCTGCCCAGAAAATTTCTGTTAGCGGTTGAAATTACTTTTTCTCCGTCAGATGGAACTCCGTTATGAGTACCAACACACGGCCCGCATCCAGGTGTGACAATAGAAGCGCCCGCTTCAACCAGAGTTTTTATAACACCCGTACGTATGGCATCAAGAAAAACCTGTTTTGATGCAGGAGCTACAATAAGACGTACCCCGGATTTTATTTTTTTACCTTTAAGTATTTTTGCGGCAATTGTTAAATCTTCTAATCTGCCGTTTGTGCATGTACCAATAAGCCCCTGCTGAACCTCTATCCCTTCCGCTTCCTCAACCGGTGAAACATTGTCGACCGCGTGTGGTTTTGCTACCTGCGGTGAAATTTTTTTCGCGTCATATTCAAACACTGATAGATAATTTGCATCTTTGTCAGCAGTTACAGGTTTGAAATTTCTTTTCGAATGCTCTTTTACCCATTTAATAGTTTTTTCATCTGCTTCCATTATTCCGCATTTAGCGCCCATTTCTATTGCCATGTTTGCAATCGTGAAACGCGCTTCTACACTCAATGCATCAATAGCCTTACCTGTGTATTCGCACGCTTTATATGTAGCTCCGTCAGCAGTCACTTTGCCGATTAAAAAAAGTATGATATCTTTAGAATAAACACCTTTTGGGAGCTTACCGTTAATTATAAATTTAATGCTTTCAGGAACACGGAACCAGTTTTTTCCTGAGATTACCCCGCTTGCAACATCAGTTGAACCCATACCTGTTGAAAATACATTTATCGCGCCATAACTGCATGTGTGGGAATCAGCGCCGATAACAAGATCCCCCGGCACAACATGCCCCTGTTCCGGAAGAAGCTGATGACATACTCCGCAGCCGACATCATAAAGAATTATTCCTGTTTTAACTGCGAAATCTCTTATCTTTTTATGTATGGCAGAAACACCTTCGTTGGGGCTTGGACTGCTATGGTCAATTACCATAGCAACCTTGTTTTTATCAAATACTTTTACCGCTTTCATATTATTAAAAGAATCTATTATTATTCCGCTTGTACCATCCTGCCCCATGCAAAAATCAAGATCAGCAATAACAATTTCTCCCGGTACAACTTTTTTACCGCTATGACTGCTCAATATTTTTTCTACAATTGTCTGTCCCATAAAAACTCCTATTTAAGCTTTTCTATTGCTTCTTTTATTCTTGATATACCTTTTTCAATATTCTCCATTGATGTTGCATAAGAAAGCCGCATATAATTATCCATACCAAAAGCCGAACCCGGAACTATAGCCACTTTTGCCGCTTCAAGAAAAAACCCGGCAAGGTCATCTGAAGAAGTTATTTTTTTTGAATTATATAACTTACCCAAAAGCCCGGATATATCGGGGAAAGCATAGAAAGCTCCCTGAGGCATACTGCACTTTATTCCAGGGAGAGAATGCAATCCTTCAACCATTACCTTTCTTCTCTTATCAAAAGCGGCAAGCATTTCAGCTGATTTTTCCTGCGGTCCCTCTAATGCTTCAACACCCGCAAATTGTGAAATAGAACACGGATTTGATGTGCTGTGACTCTGAATATTGGTAACGGCTTCAGCCAGTTTTGCATCACAGGCAATATACCCGATACGCCAGCCTGTCATTGAATGCGATTTTGATAATCCGTTTACGACTACAGTAATTTTTTTAATCTCTTCACCAAGTGAAGCAACACTTAAATGTGAAGTATTATCATATATCATCTTTTCATAAATTTCATCAGAAATAATCAATATGTTTTTTTCTACAGCCACATCAGCCAATGCCTGTAATTGGCTTTTACTATACAGCATCCCTGACGGATTGCTGGGGCTGTTAATAACAATAGCCTTTGTGCGCGGAGTGATAACGGATAAAAATTTTTCTTTCGTTAAAGTAAAATTTTCTTTTTCGGAAGTATCAGCAAACACAGGGATTCCGTCAGCCATTTTGACCATCTCAGGATAACTAACCCAATAAGGAACAGGAATAATTACCTCATCACCCGGATTCAAAATACATTGAAAAACATTATAAAGAGAATGTTTTGCCCCGCAGGAAACAACAATATTAGATGGAGAATATAGAAGGTTGTTATCCTTCTTTAACTTTGCGCATATGGCATCCTTTAATTTTGGGATTCCTCCTACCGGAGTATATTTAGTTTTTCCTTCCTTAATAGCTTTCACACCTGCATTTTTAATATTTTCCGGTGTATCAAAATCCGGTTCTCCCGCTCCAAAGCTTATTATGTCTATCCCTTCCTGCTGCATTTTTTTTGCTTTTGCATCAATAAAAAGCGTAGGAGACGGTGCAATATTTTTTGCCTTATTCGAAATATTCATTTTTTTACCTCACCTTTTAACTGAACTGCTGCCGTATAGAAAACAGCAGGTTCAAAAGTATACCGGCAGAAAACCGGATTATTTTAATGAGACATTAAAATAATATTATGATTTTATCAGATATTTATTTCTTGTCAACTGTGACCGAAAAATCTTTTAATTGTAGGGGCAATCCCTTGCGGTTGCCCTTCTTTTAATAAATGCTTTTTCCCTAAAACACAAACTCTCATTGATACTATACGTAAGGTACAGGCATGCCTGTAAATATAAAAAAAATATTGACAGCCCTATTTTTATGTGATTAACTAAAAATCAGTTTTTCATTTTACTCACATGGAGAATAATATGTTAAAAAAAAAGAACGGGAAAAAATTTTCTAAAATTTTTAATAAATTCATATTTTTTGTTTTATTTAATATCCACAAATTTTATTTTTGCTGATACCTGGCAGACTGAATTTGTTGATGCGCCAAAATATTTTACCAGGATGTCTCAAAGAAGTATTGCAATTGATAAAATAACAAATAATCCACATATAGTGTATGGAGGAGATCATCTTTATCATGCATATTATAATGGTTCAGCATGGAAATATGATACAGTGGATATATCAATAGCTACCGGATCATCTGCATCTATAGCAATAGATACAGATGATAAAATTCATATCAGTTATTTTGATGGAATAAATGGAGCTTTAAAATATACAACAAATGCATCCGGTACATGGCAGATTTTTACTATTGATAGTAATAACCCTGCAGGGGAGATATCGATAGCAATAGATACAAATAATAAAGTCTATATCAGTTACTTTAATAGAATAAATGGAGCTTTAAAATATACAACAAATGCATCCGGTGCATGGCAAATTTTTACTATTGATAGTAATCTTGGATATTATGGATGGCATGCATCAATAGCAATAGATTCAAATAATAAGGTTCATATTAGTTATTTTGATCAAATAAATAGAGCTTTAAAATATACAACAAATACATCAGGTGCATGGCAGATTTTTACTATTGATAGTTTCAGTACTTATGAAGGAAATACATCTGGAATGATCCATTCAATCCTAAAAATAAAATACCCTCATGCGAGTTACGATACTTATGGCGGAAATACATCAATAGCAATAGATTCTAAAAATAAAGTTCATATCAGTTATATTGGTGGAATAAATAGAGTTTTAAAATATGCAACAAATCTATCCGGTACATGGCAGAATTTTATAGTTGATAGTAATATTGGATATTATTATGGAGTGGATACATCAATAGCAATAGATACAAATAATAAAATTCATATCTGTTATTATGCTTTAGTAAATAGTGCTTTAAAATACGCAACAAATGCATCAGGTGTATGGCAAATTTATAAACTGGATAGTTCTGAATGGAGCAGATATTATGCATCTATTGCATTAGATGCAAATAATAAAATTCATATTAGTTATTTTGATGGGCTAAATAAAACTTTAAAATATACAACAAATCTTTCCGGAGCATGGCAGATTTCAACAATTGATATTTCAGGTTCTGTAGGAATGGATACTTATATAGCAATAGATAAAAATAATAAAGCTCATATTAGTTATTATGATTTAATAAATAGTGCTTTAAAATATGCAACAAATGCATCAGGTGTATGGCAGACTTTTACAATTGATAGTTCAGGAAATATTGGAATATGCACATCGATAGCGATAGATAAAAATAATAAAGCTCATATCAGTTATTTTGATTTAACAAATACGGAGTTAAAAAAATTAAAATACGCAACAAATGAATCAGGTGCATGGCAGACTTTTACGATTGATAGCTCAGTAAATGTTGAATTATATACATCCATAGCAATAGATTCAAATAATAAAGTTTATATTAGTTATTATGACGTGACAAATGGTGCTTTAAAATATGCAACAAATGAATCTGGAACATGGCAAACTTTTACGATTGATAATTCAGGGAATGCTGGATTATACACATCCATGGTAATAGATTCAAATAATAAGGTGCATATTTGTTATTTTTATGGAGGAAGCGGAGAATTAAAATATGCAACAAATGAATCTGGTGTATGGAAGACTTCTACGATCGATTGTACTAGTGTCGATGGAGATGCAGGATTTTCTGCATCCGTAGCAATAGATTCAAGCAACAAAGTTCATATTAGTTATTTTAGTTATCTTGATTATAATACTTTAAAATATGCAACAAATGAATCTGGTGTATGGCAAACTTTTAATATTGATAGTAATTCAGAAAACTGGATTAGTGAAGATGAATATAATACATTTATAGCAATAGATGCAAATAATAAAGTTCATATTAGTTATTATGATTTAGTAAGCAATGCTTTAAAATATGCAACAAATGAATCTGGTGTATGGCAAACTTTTATAATAGACAGTTATGGAAATGTTGGATGGTGCATATCATTAGCAATAGATTCAAACAACAAAGTTCATATTAGTTATTAGATTATCAAAATAATGCTTTAAAATATACAACAAATATTAATAATCAAACAAATAACCTGCCAATTGCCAATGCCGGCGCAGATCAAACAGTTTTTGTTGGTACACAAGTCAAATTAAATGGATCAGCAAGCAGTGATCCTGATGGGGATAGACTTATATATTCATGGTCACAAATAAACGGGACAAATGTGATATTATCAAATTCAAATTCTGTATCTCCAACATTCTCTCCAGGCTTTGCAGGTACTTATGAATTTAAGCTTATTGTAAATGACGGGAGATTCAATAGTGCACCTGACATTGTAACTATTACTGTTAATAATATTCAAAGTACAAATAATTCCCCAATCGCTAATGCCGGCGCTGATCAAACAGTTAATACCGGATTAAAAGTTACATTAAATGGTGCAAACAGCATTGATCCGGATGGAAATAACTTTACATATTCATGGACACAAACAAGTGGAACGGATGTAACATTATCTGATTCAACTTCTGTAGCACCAACATTCACTCCAAATCTTACGGGTACTTATGAATTTCAGCTTATTTTAAATGACGGACAAGTGGATAGCGCACCTGATACTGTAAAAATAAAGGTTCATAATCTTCTAAATAATCCCCCAATCGCAAACGCAGGTGCGGATCAAAGTGTTAACGTTAATACACAAGTTACATTAGATGCCACAGGCAGTAGTGATTCAGATGGAGATACCCTTACATATTTATGGACACAAACAAGTGGAACTAATGTAATATTATCTGATTCAACTTCCGTATCACCGGAATTCACTCCAAATCTTGCGGGTACTTATGAGTTTCAGATTATTGTAAATGATGGACAAGCGGATAGCGCACCTGATACTGTAAAAATAGAGGTTAATAATCTTCCAAATAATCCCCCAATCGCCAACGCAGGTAGAGATCAAAGTGTTGACGTTGACACACAAGTCACATTATATGCCACAGGTAGTAGTGATCCGGATGGAGATACCCTTACATATTCTTGGACCCAAACAAGCGGAACGAATGCAGCATTATCTGATTCCACTTCTGTATCACCGGAATTCACTCCAAATCTTGCGGGTACCTATGAGTTTCAGCTTATTGTAAATGATGGACAAGTGAATAGCACACCTGATACTGTAATTATTACTGTTAATGATAAAAATGGAACTAACTCCGTATCCGAAACAAAAAGCAAGAAAAAGGTATGTGCTATTACAAATACAATAAAAAATAAAAATACAATAAGTATAATTAACTCAATAAAAGATAAATACTTATTACAAAATATGTTAACTAAATACATTGTTGATTTATATTATAAAGTTAATATAAAATAGATTAAAATATTGAAATAAATCAAAAAAATCAAAATGGATATTGGCAGAATGATAAAAATCAAATGAATGGAGTAAAATCAAAATAAAAATATGCTGCCACACAAACATTTTTTAATCGCTGGGTTAACCATTGTTCCTGCGGCAATTATTTTATCTCCGGAAAAATCTGTCACGGAAATTGGCAAATGGGTTCTAATTGGCGGAATTATATCCTCCGCGATTGATCTTGATA
This sequence comes from Candidatus Desantisiibacteriota bacterium, assembly GCA_016209155.1. Taxonomy (GTDB): domain Bacteria; phylum JACRDZ01; class JACRDZ01; order JACRDZ01; family JACRDZ01; genus JACQWU01. Next base: position 8,131 of record JACQWU010000153.1, read on the forward strand.
TAATTACTCTTGTATTTTTAAAATCAAAAAAAGAAAAACGATTGAGATTATTCAGAGATCCTTTGGAAATTTATCGTAAATTTGAACTTTTTATGGATACAATAATTGAAACCGGTGTGTTAAAAATAGGCTTGAAAACACATCTTATTTTATCACCAATTATTATCGTGGCATCATATTTTCTTGCAGCCAATTATTTTGTTCCTGTTTTATTGGGAGTTGTATCTCATATTTTAAGCGATTTGCCCTATCTAAAAAAAATCTATTGACTTTTACGTAAACAAAAATTTACAATAAAAACAATTATAAAGGTAATGTCATGAAATTGAAAATAAAATCTATGCTTTTGATATTATTTATAATATGTTTTACAAATAATGTTTTAGCTAATGCACTGGAGATAAATTCAATAGAGCCGGCATCCGGTTATAATACTACTGAAACAAACATAACCATTAAAGGTAAAAATTTTGATTCAACATATAAGGTATATATTGGGGCTGGAGGGTCATATTCTAAAAGCAGTGTAGTTACACCTGGTTATGCTTGCGGAGCATATGTAAAAGGGAATTATGTATATGTGGCTGATGGATCTTCAGGGCTGCAAATAATAGATATAAGCAATCCGGCAAATCCAGTAATAGTTGGCAGTGTGGATACACCTCGTTGGGCTCAGGGAGTATACGTAAGCGGGAATTACGCGTATGTGGCTGATGAGTATTCAGGTTTACAGATAATAGATATAAGCAACCTTGAAGTTCCCAAAATAGTAGGCAGTGTGAAGACAAATAATGCTATTGGAATATACGTAAATGGAAGTTACGCGTATGTGGCTGATGGATCTTCAGGACTGCAAATAATAGACATAAGTAGCCCAACAGCTCCGGCAATAACAGGGAGTGTGGATATGCCTGGTGATGCTTATGGAGTATATATAAGCTGGGATTATGCGTATGTGGCTGATGGGCTTTCCGGGTTGCAAATAATAGATATAAGTAGCCCGGTTCCAGTAATAGTCGGGAGTGTGGATACACCCGGGAATGCTATTGGAGTGTGCATAAGCGGGAATTATGCGTATGTGGCTGATTTTAATTCAGGATTACAAATAATTGATATAAGCAATCCGGTAAATCCGGCAATAGTCAGCAGTGTGAGTACGACTAATGTAGCTTATGGAGTATATACAAGCGGGAATTATGTGTATGTGATTGATTATTATTCAGGACTGCAAATAATTGACATAAGTAGTCCTACAGCCCCGGTAAAAGTAGGTGGTGTCGCTACTCCAAGAGTGAATGATACACCTGGGGTAGCTAATGGAGTATATATAAACGGAAATTATGCGTATGTGGCTTATGTGACTGATTTTAATTCAGGACTGCAAATAATAGATATAAGTAACCCTGTAGCTCCAGCAATAATTAGTGGTGTTGATACACCTGATATAGCTAATGAAGTATACATAAGCGGGAATTATGCATATGTGTCTGACGGGTCTTCAGGGCTGCAAATAATAAATATTAGCAATCCTGAAAATCCAGCAATAATTGGTAGTGTAGATATGGATATGTCTGGTGATGCTATTGGAGTATACATAAGCGGGAATTATGCATATGTAGCTTCGTATGTAGCTTATGCATATAATACTGATTGGTATTCAGGATTACAAATAGTAGACATAAGCAACCCAATAGCTCCAGTAATAGTTGGCAATGTAAATACTGGGGATGCTAATGGAGTATACATAAGCGGGAATTATGCGTATGTAACTGATTGGAATTCAAGACTGCAAATAATAGACATAAGTAACCCGATAGCTCCTGCAAAAGCCGGCAGTGTGGATACAGGGAATGCGCTTGGAGTATATGTAAACGGGAACTATGTGTATGTGGCTAATGGGCTTTCAGGACTACAGATAATCCATAAACAAAGTTCAGGGACAGTATGTGAATCATTAAATTTTATTGATGATACTATACTTAAAGTAACAATCCCAAAAGGACTTTTACCGGGAAAATATAATATTAAAGTTATCAACTCTAATCGAGAAGAATTTATTTTACATAATAGTTTTACAATTTTAGCTTTGGCTAATCAATCTCCAAAAGTAAATTTAACAGCGGATAAAACTACGGGTGATGTGCCTTTGCTTGTAAATTTCACAGCAGATGCAACTGACATAGATGGTATAGTAGCAAAATACGAGTGGAATTTAGACACAAATAAATCTTATGAAACATCAACAAATACTAACAGCATAACATATACTTATTCAAATGCTGGAACATATGAAGCCAGAGTAAAAGTAACAGATAATGACGGTTCAAGTGCAGAAGCTAATCTCACAATTACAGTAAATCAATCTCCATTGCAAAACCAACCACCAATAGCAAATGATGCATTAATAAACACAATTGAAAATATTCCAATAAATATTACTTTAACTGGAACAGATCCTGATGGATATACATTAATATATATAATAGTCTCGCAACCTTCAAATGGAATATTATCCGGTGCAACTCCAAATTTAACTTATGCTCCAAATAACAATTTTACAGGTGTAGACAACTTTACATTCAAAGTGAATGATGGTAAAAAAGATAGTAATACTGCTACAATCAATATTACAATTACTCCAGCAAATTCTATTGAGAACCAACCTCCAATAGTAAATTTAACATCGAATAAAGCATCTGGCACAACACCATTAACAATAAATTTCATTGCCACTGCATCAGATAACGACGGTAGCATAGTCAAATACGAATGGGATTTTAATGGCGATAAAACCTACGATAAAGATACCGGGACAACTAGTACAACATCAAATACTTATACAATCACCGGTATATATAATGCTAAAGTTCGGGCTACAGATGATAAAGGAGCGGTAGCAGAAGCTACTACCACAATTAAAGTAATAGCAAATAATGATGAAAATAATAATACAAATGAAAGTAATAACAAAAAAAAAGGGCCGTGTTTTATTGCCAATATTTTAAATAACACAAAACAATCCGAAAAAATAAAAACCTTAAATAGATTATGTGATCGATATATACTTGGGTCTTTCAGCAGACATTTGATTAAAATTTATTATAAAATAAGCCCATAAATAATTAATCATTTTTGCGAGGTAAAAATAAAGGGGGGGTATAATATTATACAAAAAAATGATTTAGGAAAATCTATTTCAATATCCTCCCATCCCATAATTCAGAGAGAAATTCATACCATGGAATTATTTCTATTTTGCCATGCACCCTTTTTTCTTTTTCATTAGAGATAATAATACTTCTTTTGGGAGAATGAGTCTCCATGAAAGCTGTCAAACCATTTAAATCCTTTATGTCAATATTGATTGAGCTTTTGATCTCTATAGCTATCTCTCCTTCTCCGAGGATGCAATCCACCTCAAGGCCAGTCTTTGTCCTCCAGAAATTTATCCGGAAATCATGCCCTCTATATGAACGGTATGCAAATATCTCCATAAGTAAAAAATGTTCAAATGCCTTTCCAAATTCGGTGCCTTTTTCTTCATGGAGAAATCTTTTTGTTAAGCATCCGGCAATTCCAACATCAAAAAGATAATATTTTACAGCTTTTGTTATGACCTGCCGCGATTGCTTTGTCTTAAAAGGTTCTATTCTAACAGCCAAAAGTGTATCTACAAGTATCTGATAATATTCCTTAACCGTTTTGGAATCTACACCGCAATCACGGGATATATTTGAATAATTAGTAAGTTCCCCATGGGAATAACCAAACGCGTCAAAAAACCTGGAAAACGCTGGAATATTACGAGTCAAACCTTCTGCAAAAACTTCCTCTTTTAAATAATCCTGTATATATGCAACTAAAGATCTTTTTACCTCGTCATCTTTTTGCAAATAATGAATTGGTATTAAGCCGTGATTTAAAGCGCGAAGCAGGTTAAAATTTTTGATCTCTGCCGTAACAAGCGGAAGCATTTCATAACGCCATGCCCTGCCGCCTAAAAGATTAGCATGTCCTCGTTTTAATTTTCTGGCACTTGATCCGCATAAAATAAACCTTAATCCTTTGTTTTCTATTAACCAATGGACCTCATCAAGCACCTGGGGAATTTTCTGAACTTCGTCGAGTATTATGGGATATTGAAGTAATGTTTTATCTTTTGCCAGAAGCATCTCTCGTATCAAAGCCGGATTTTTAGAAATTTCAAAAAATAAATCTGTTTTAAGAAAATCAAATACAATACTATTAGAAAAATGATTTCTCAAATATGTGGTTTTTCCAGTCTTTCTGGCGCCCCATAAAAAAGCGGACTGTCTTTTTGGTAAGGCGATATTAAGTATTCTTTTGATATCATCCATATCGTATTATCCTCCAATTTAGTGCAACTATTTCGGAGTATAGTCCATTTTGGTTGTGCTGTCAATTAAAAAATAATTTCCGGATGACCTTTTTGGGAATAAAGGGAGGCTGTAATTCCCGGTGAATTTAAAAATCCCTGGGATTGCTTTGCGGAGTTTACACTGAGTGAAACGAATGTGCTCGCAATGACGAATAAAAGTTTCGTAATGTGTCATTGCGAAGAGCTTTATCCTGAAGCAATCTCCTATAATCTTCATCGAGAATTGCTGAAAAGGGAGTCTGTATGGAAATGGGAGTCCGTATTTCTTGACTAAATTTTATTTACATGCTTATATATAACAATAATTTCGTAAAAGAGAAAGCAAATTAAACAATGCATCAACGTATTGAACAATGCTTTATATGTATATTGGTTTTACTTTCGATGAGTCTTTTTTCAAATTCATTATATGCAAAAGAATCTGATACTGAAAAAACCGGAGATGGATTGCGAATAATGATTCTGGCAGTTGGATTTATAAGTACAGTTGTTTATGAAAAAAAGAATGATGGAACTATACAATTTATTAAAGCGTTTACCTCATCTCAAATTATTACAGAAGGATTAAAATCAAGCATTCATAAAAAAAGACCAAATGGAGACGGGGATGATTCTTTCCCTTCCGGACATACATCGGCAGCATTTATGGGTGCAGGTTTTATCCATAACCGATATGGTCTTAAATATTCAATTCCTGCTTATGCAGGAGCAGTATTTGTCGGATACAGCAGAGTTTATGCTGATAAGCATTTTATTGAGGATGTTGCTATGGGCGCTGTAATAGGTATATCAATGAGTTATTACTTTACAGAACCATATAAAGGATTCACAATTACCCCAACTGTCACAAAATCTTCTTATGGTATTATTCTTAGTAGAACATGGTAACTATATTCAAAACATTTATGAAACCTTTAATCAAAAAAATTATATATTCAGTATAACAAAAAAATAATTTATGATTAGGAACTCAGGATATTAAATAAATATTAGAATTTTTTACTTACGAGGGAGGTGAACATATATAAATATAAAACGGATATACCTGAATCTTACTATGCAAGATTCAGGTATAAACATATATATTATAAAATTTTAATAAAATATGGAGGAATAAATGAAAAGAATAAAAAATTTTATTTGTGCTGTTTTAAGTTTTTTTATAATTCTTGGTTTTTTAAATAGTTTATCTGCAGCAGGATTAAATGGATGGTTTTTTAACAAAATTATTAGTTTAAATAATACAGTTAAAGAAAACGCACTTGCAATCGGTGATGGAGATAATGATGGCAAAAAAGAAATATTTTTTAGTTATAATTCGGGAATATATTCTTATAAAATGTATGATTCATCAGCCCCTGTAAAATATATAAGCCCTGCTAATAGCCAATTTGTTAAAATTGCTGTGGGTGACGGAGATAGCGATTCACTTAATGAACTTTATTTTTCCAGAGATAATATTCTTTATGAATATCAATGGGATAGTAGTTCATGGCACCAAACTCAAACCGTAACATTACCATATCCTGTAACATCAATAAGAATTGCAGATGGAGATAATGATGGGAAAAATGACATATTTGTTGGAACCGGGTGGTATTACTATGGCTATATTTTTCAGATAAAACTTGTTAAAAACATATATGGTAACTGGATTTACTCACCGGTTTTGATATCTAATATTGGTGAAGTAATAAATATGGAAATCGCGGATGGAAATAATGACGGGAAAAATGAAATATATTCAAATTCAGCTTCATATTATGGTATGGGAACTTATTTGGATTTCATTTCCGAATTTAAATGGAATGGAAGCACCTGGGTAAAAACAACGATTTATGGATATTATAATAATTTATCGAGAAATTTTGGCGGAATAGCAGTAGGAGATGCTGATAATAATGGAAAAAATGAAGTATATTTTTCTTCAACCCCGGGTTATTTATTACAAGCTTCCAAAATTAATTCAAGCTGGTCATTAAAAGAAATCCGTAAAACATTCAACGACCCATTAAATAATATAATAATTGGGAATGCGGATAATAATAATAAAAATGAATTGCATGGTACATATAATTATGGAAAGATTAATGTACAATTTAAATTTGATTCTACATGGAAAGAAAATAAATTAAACAGCATAGATACAACATCAGTCAGTACATATAGCGGGCATGTATTTGATAAATCAATACAATATTCTCCGATTTATTCAATAAAAAAAGACAATACATCACCGGGGATAGTACAAATTTTTAAATATTAAATATTTTAATACCTGAATCTTGCATAGCAAGATTCAGAAATCGTCAATACATCCCGAAATCCTGCGTCTTCGGTGATTTTGCTCCTCACCGTACTGGTTAAGTACGGTTGCGTCGTAAAATCACCTGCCAGACTTGTCTTTCGGGCGTTTTGGCGATTTTACCTGAATCTGAAGTGCAAGATTCAGGTAAAAATAATTTTATGATAGGGGGCTGTCCAAAAAGGTGCTAAAACTACTTTACCGTCATTCCCGCGAAGGCGGGAATCCAGCATTTAAGCCATTACTATAAAATCTGGGTTCTGCATCGAGTGTGGAATGACACCTTTTTGGACAGCCCTCTATTTTTCTATATACATCCGTTTTTATTTAATATACACGGTCCATGATCGTGTCTTTCAATTTGTATGGTGGAATGTTCAATTCCAAAACGATCATGTAACTCTTTTTGGAGTTCAGGTAAAAAATCATTGCTCAAGGGACTGTTATTTTTTATCAAATGGACAGAAAGAGCAACTTCTGTTGTACTCATAGACCAAATATGCAGATCATGTATCTGAACAATATTTTTAAGACCGGTTAAGTATTTTTGTATTTCTGCTATATCAATACTTTCGGGAACAGAATCCATGATAAGATTCATCGAATCAAGAAGCAATGACCAGGTGCTGACAAGAATAACTGCCACTATAAAAAGACTGATAATAGGATCAATTAAGAGCCAGTTTGTGTACATAATGATTAACCCGGCTAATACTACGCCAAACGAAACTCCGGCATCAGCAGCCATATGCAGGAATGCGCCTCTGATATTTAAATCATGTTTTTTCCCTGATACAAAAAAAAGCGCCGTGATTGTATTAATAAAAACTCCTATTACCGCAATTGTAATAACTGTCAATCCTTGAACCGGTTTTGGAGCGAATAACCTGCCAAAGGCTTCCCATGCAATCCCGCCAAGTGCAACAAGCAGTAAAATTGAGCTGGCTAAAGATGCTATTATCGTTATTTTGCGGAATCCATATGTCCTTTTTTCTGTGGCTGCTTTCCTTGCCAGCAAACCAGCACCCCATGCAAGCAATAGACTTAATACATCACTTAAATTATGTCCGGCGTCTGCTATAAGTGCCAAAGATTCTGATTTCGCGCCATAGTATGCTTCAATTACTACAAAAACCATGTTAAGTAAAATACCGATGGCAAAAGCACGATTGTAATTTTTTGTTTGATGATTGTGATTATGAGACATATAAATAATTCCTTTATATTTTAGGTTTAACTAAAGGATTTAGTTTTAATAAAAATTCATCACAAGGTATACACAAAATTCCATTTTTCATTATACGTTCCCTGCCGCGGTAAAGTAAATAAGGAATGCTTTCAGGATAATCAGACTTAAAAGTATTTAATGCCCTTAAATCCTCCGGTCGTATACGCAATGTATTTTTCACCTCAATTGCCCAAAACACTTCATCTCCATAGACAATAAAATCAACTTCCGAACCTGCCTGTGTCCGCCAATAGTAAACCCTGTTTTTATCTCCTCTATATGAATTCCATGCGATAAGATGCTGTGCTACCAATCCTTCCAGAGCAGAGCCTTCTATTTCTTCAGGTTTATCCAAAGGACCGGACGGTCTTAATGACCTAAATACTCCGGCATCAAAAAAGTAAAACTTTGGATGCGAAACAACTGCTCTTTTTGCCCGTTTTGTAAATATCGGCAGACGATATGACAATAACAAATCCTCAAGGATTGATACATACCCCTCCACAACCTTTCTTTCAATTTCACACTCCCGTGCAACATTGCTAATATTAAAGATAGAACCATGCGAAAAACTTACTGCCTCCAGAAACCTTGAAAAGTTACCTATATTCCTGACTAACCCCTCCATCTGAACTTCTTCCCTGATATAAAGCAACATATGTTTTTAAAACACTTGTAATATCTTTAGATGATATTACAAGCGGCAATAAACCATGTGTTAAGGCATTGTTCAAATTAAATTTTTTCCCAAGTTCAAAAGCTAAAAAAGGATGAAGTGTCTTTTTTATTACCCTTCCCGCAAGCAAATCCGCACCCTTCCTTTTAAGCTTGCGCGAACTTGAGCCGGTTAATATAAATTGAATTTTAAGTTTTTTCTCTATTAAAAAATGAATAACACTTAATAGTTCGGGAATTTTTTGTATTTCGTCAATAACAACTGTTTTTTTATCCGGATGCGCAAGAATAATCTCTCTCAGCCGTTCAGGATATGCGCTATATGAACGAAAAATATCAGGTTCAAGCAAATCTATCCATAATGCATCAGGACAATTTTGCTTTAACCATGTTGTTTTTCCTGTTCCACGCGGGCCAAAAAGAAAAAAACTGTGTTCAGGTAATTGAAATGTTCTCGGTACTATTGTTTCCATATTAAGTCCTAAATTGGAATTACTGATTCCAAAATAATAGCAAGCTGCTTATCTTTTGTCAAGAATATTTATTTTTCGAATTTAGTTCATGAGGTAGGAGCAAACTCCGGTTTGCGATTTTTTGTCTTAATCGAATGAATTGTCGCAATCAGGAGATTGCTCCTACCCGTCATAAATATTCCTTTTTAATTTCCTTTATTACTTCAGCGGAAATGTCATTTATTATGATAGCTTCATTTTTTTGTATAATTTTATATGATATATATGCGAGAATTTGTGACAGAGAATCCTTTAAAGGTTCAGGGGTATTTTCTTCAACTAATGGTAAAAGCTTAACAGAGCAAATATTTCCTATTTCCTCAGAAGCTCTTTCAATTAGAAATGGAATGCTGTCTCTAATAGTTTTTTCAAATTTTGCTATAGCAGGGACATAAGTAAATATTGAGGCTTTTTTTACATGATTAACAGCATCCAGAATGGATGTAGGAAGAGGAGTGATAATTAATTTTATATTTTCTTTTATAATTTTTAGAATGAAGCCATAATTAAAAAAATCCATTATCTGTTTAAAAAAATTTATATATTTTACAGGTTCCAAAGCCAAAGACTCCGGAATATTCGAAGGTTCAATAGCTTCTCTTACAAGTGAAATCAAGCTCCGGATTTTTACATCGGGGTTTTTTAATGCTTCAAACTGCATCTGACAAAAATCACATGCAGTTACTAAAATTTCATCTTTACCTATCTTTTTACAAATATCACCTGCTATTTTATCAGATATATTGCTTTCGTTTACCCGTGTAATAAAATGTCCGCAGCATAATGCATCTTCATGAGATGCTGCCATTTCTTTAAATTTTATACCTGGCAGGGATTGAAGGACTTTTCTCGGCGGATGGTAAAGTTTTGCATGTGTTCCTAAATAACACGGATCATGATATTTTAAAGTATATGAGGGCATTTGTCTAAATTCCAGTTGATCGTTTATTATTAAATCTTGAATCAATTCACTTATATGCAGTACTTTTATATCCCATTTCATACCGGATTCTTCTGCGAAAATCGGATAATATTTTTTAAATCCCAGATAGCATCCCGGACAATAAGTTATAATAGTTTTTATATTATTTTTTTTAAAATTATTTATATTTTCCTTAAATATCTCATACGCTTTTTCTTTATATCCCCAAAAAAGCATCAAGATTCCGCAGCATTCTTCCTCCTGCCCGAAATTCATAAATTTAAAACCGGATTTTGACAAAATCGTATTTATATTTTGAGCTTCATCGGTTCGCAAAGACAACGTACATCCGCTCCAGAATAAATTATCGGATGCTTCGGATCCTATAGGTAAAATATTCACCCTTGTATCTTTGGGAATTCCCCATATATTTCCTGTAATCTCCTCAATCCATGTCATTAACTCAAATACAGGGAAGCTATCTAACTTTTTATCCTCTTTTTGATAAGTTTTCATAATATTCCAGCATTCAAAAACAGGAATCTCTGTCTGGCAGTGAATATCGCATTTACCGCATGTCGCGCAAAACGAAAAAAGGTCCGCAATTTCCTGACTATATTTCAAATTATTTTTAAGCAGCTGCCTTATTAAATACCATTTCCCGCGCGGAGAGAATTTTTCTTTAAATGTTGCTTTATAAATAGGACAATCCTTTCTGCAAAATCCGCATTGCGCGCATGCAAATGCTTCATTAAAAATTTTTTCCGGAAAACCCGCAGGACGTCTTATCCTGTCTGAAAGTAATGTCCCTGCAAGACTGCTCAATGAATCTCCCATAAGTGATGATGCTTTTAGAGCTGTTTTAAGATGAGTGGAAGCATCATGTTCTCCTTTCATTAGAATAACCTTGCCCGGATTAAAAATATCATTAGGATCGCTTACTTTTTTAAATTCCTTAACCATGTTAAACTTTTTTTCCCCTAATACAGATAAAGCTCTGTCATGAAAATACATCCCCAGAGTATAAACTCTTCCCCCTAAACTTTCCGCAAGTTCGATCATTTCCAGAGATTTTTTACTGTGATTGGTATATTCCGTATTACGTTCATCATCAAGAGCAAACCCGATTAAATTTGCTTTGTCTTTTTCTATAATACTCCCATGCAGACTCATATCGGGAATATTCTTTTCAATTTTTTTAATAAGCTCTTCCAGATGATTAAAACTTAAGACTACTTCTCCTGATATAATAGACGGTCCAAGGCTTTTAAAACGCATTGGATAATAACGTGAATCCCAATACCATGAAGAGGCTTCCGCTCCCATGATTTCACCTTTATTTATTTTTATAATCTCAATAAGCGGATTTTTTACAACATTTTCTCTTTTATCCGGGTACATACAGATTAAAATATATTTATCACGGGGATAGAATTTTAGATCATGGATTTCCTGCTTGAATTTCGCAAACAAAGGCAGTTCATAAATTAAATTCCATAAAGGTATATTCTTTTCATTAATATCTGAAATAGCTTTAATTATCGTATCAAGTGTCGGGAAAGCCGCGATCACAATATTTATACGGTTATTTTCTTTAAGTTTTAATGTGACCTGTGTGATAAATCCTGTTATGCCTTCAAGCTCGTATACAAGATCCAACTCATCTTCACTTACATGTTTTATTTCACCTTGAGTATTAACAAACGTCACAGATTTGATAGATTTATAAAAAAAACCGTATTCATAACCGCCGAATCCGGCACCTCCTTCTGCTGTCCAGCCCCCGACAGTAGAAGCAAGAGAGATTGAGGGAAATGTCCTTAAATCGAGCCCTTTCAGTTCAATTATATTTTCAAGGTCTTTCCATATAACACCGGGTTCCACAGTAACAGTCTCTGCGTTTTCATCAATTGAGATCACTTTATTCATTCGCGTAAAATCAACCACTATCCCGCCCTGAACCGGAATTGCTCCGCCATAACCGCTTGTACCGGAACCGCGTGGAGTAAGAGGAATAAGATGTTTGTGTGAAAATTTAATAAGGGATACAATTTCTTCTTCATTTAAAGGCTGTACAACGGCAAGAGGTATTTTAATAATCATTTTTTCAATAATAGAAGGTATACTTGCCATATCATGAGAATAAAGCATGCGGTCAATCATTTCAAAAGTGATACGCGAATCGAAAATTTTTTTTAGTGTTTCTTCCTGTTCCCGGGTTAAAAATTTATGCATAAAAAACCTTTTTTATTTTAGTTTAATATAATAATTTTTTAGTCTACTAACAATTAGAATAAAGTCAAGAGAAAAAATATTTTGACATTTATAAAAATTTCAATATAATCTGTAAGTTATTTTAATTGTCAGTATAAAGGAGATAAGTAAATGAAAGATGTAAATAAATTTCAAAAAAAAGCGGTTGTAAAGCAAAAACAAAATAAATTCTCAAATGATGACGACATGGTCGTTACTGTTATGATCGAGATCCCAAAAGGAAGCAGAAATAAATATGAATTCGATAAAGAAAGAAAAATGCTTAAATTTGATAGAATGCTTTTTTCTGCTGTTCATTATCCCAGTGATTATGGATTTATTGTTGATACCCTGGCACAAGATAAGGACCCTTTGGATGCGCTGGTTTTGATTTGGGAGCCTACTTTCCCCGGATGTATTATTGAGGCTAAACCGGTTGGTTTATTCAAAATGTGGGATGAAAAAGGACCGGATGAAAAAGTTCTTTGTGTCCCGATTTATGACCCGTTATGGAATCACATTAAGAATCTTTCAGAACTGCCGCCTCATTTACTAAAGGAAATAGAACATTTTTTTACTATCTATAAAGAACTTGAAGAAAAAAAGACAGGTGTTGAAGGATGGGAAGACCGTGAATCAGCAATAAGGATAATTAAAGAATCCAGAGAAAGATATAAAAAACAACTAAAAAAGAAATAGGACAATGCGGCTATTTTGAAGCCAGACTAATAACCAGAACAATTCCTTTTCGAATCATCATTACGGCAATTGCTGCCAGAAAAAGATGAGCTATTTTGGATAATGCTTTTACTCCTGATTCGCCTAAAATTTTTACCAGAATATTTGATAACGATAGAATTATACCTGTTAAAAAAATATTGGTTATAACTGCGGCAAGAGTTAAATACAACCCATGCTCTCCAAGCATAATTAATGAAGTAGTTAAAACAGCCGGCCCGACAATTAAAGGAGTGCCGAGAGGGACTGCTCCTAATTCCCGGTTCGGAATACGCTTGCTCTTTCCCGGAACCATGATATCTACAATTGATATACAAAACAAAATTGCTCCCCCGGCTACCATGAAATCACATATTGTAATACCTAATAATTTAAATACTGTTTTCCCGAGAAAAATAAATCCTATTGCTAAACATCCGGCTGTTATCATTGACTGAAATATAATTTTTAATTTTTCATTTTTATGCAATCCTTGAGTAAGAGATACAAAAACGGGTAATATCCCGACTGAATCAACAGCAACAAATATTGGAATAAAAACCAATAAAAAATTTTTAATCATTTTAGTCCCTAACTTTAAATAAATTTTTTACTAAAGTTTTACACGATAATACCGAATAATATAATAGGACTGACAAAAAAGATAAACTTATATTTAGTCTACAAACAGCCGAAACAATTTTTTCTTAACGGCTGTATATTAAATTGAACAGATGGAGCTATTAACATGGAAGAGACAATTCAGATTTTAGACAATTTAATAAAAAAATATCGTATGTTCAGCAGTAACATTCATATTGCTGATTTTGTTGAAAAAATTGAAGAATTAAAAGACAATATTGATCAAAAGGAACTAAGTCTAAAATAAATTTTAATTATATTTACGATATTTCCCTGCGGCCTTCCATTGCTTTCCCAAGAGTAAGTTCATCAATGTATTCCAGATCTCCACCCATTGGCACACCTGAAGCCAGTCTGGTTATTTTTATATTCAAAGGTTTTATCAGCTGAGTCAAATAAATTGCAGTAGCTTCACCTTCAGTGTTATGATTTGTAGCCAGAATAATTTCTCTTACCGGTGAATTTGTAAGGCGGATTAAAAGTTCTTTGATTTTAATATTATCAGGATTTATTCCTTTAAGCGGAGAAAGGTGTCCCAATAATACATGATAAATACCGCGAAATGCTCCGGTTTTTTCTATAGCAATTAAATCTCTGGGATCCTCAACAACGCATAAAAGTGATGAATCCCGTTTTACATCCCTGCAAATATTACATGGAGATATTTCTGTTATACTAAAACATTTCTCACAAAAACTTATTTTTTCTTTTACATCTTTGATAGCTTCCCTGAGATTTTCAGCCTGCTCAAGAGGTATCTTTAAAATGTAAAATGCCAGACGTTCGGCACTTCTGGTGCCTACACCTGGCATTTTTTTTAATTCTTTAATCAATTTTTCCAAACTGGCAGCATTTTGCATCACATTAAACCCGGGATATTTAGTCCGCCTGAAACTCCGCGCATTTCATCCTCAACCATTTTCAAGGATTGCCTGATAGCTTCATTTACTCCGGAGAGAATCAGGTCTTCAAGCATTTCTATATCATTTGGATTTACAACATCTTTTTCAATTTTAATTTTCAATACTTCCTGTTTTCCATTAATGCTTATATTGACCATCCCACCGCCGGTTGATACGTCTATTACCTTATTTTCCAGTTCTTTCTGCAATTTAACCATTTGAGATTGCATCTGCTGGACTTTTTTCAGCATGTTATTCATGCCGCCTTTAACCATAAATTATATCCCCGCTTTCTTCTTTGTTGTTAATCAAGAGATAAACATTTTTCAGGACAGCTCTCAACGCATGTTCCGCATTCTATACAAGCTTCCGGATGAATGATAATACTTTTTCCATCCTTAATTTCAAAAACATTCGGATCAACAGGACAAACTGTCTGACATGTTCCTTCTCCTGTGCATTTAGGTGTGTCTATTTTTATTGGCATTGGGTATTTCCTCCTTTTTAATTAAATTTTGAAATATTTTTAAAATTACCATATTTAACAAAAAAAGTCAATATTATTATTCTTCTTTAAATTTATCTTTCGTTCTGTTATAATTTTATCATGAATTCATATATTGCGGATTTTCATGTACATTCACACTTCTCAAGAGCCACAGGTAAGGAGTGTAAATTAGAGTATTACGATAAATGGGCTCAACAATTAGAAGAAAAATTAATACCGCAGGAAGACGGTTTATTTGTCCTAAAACCTGAAATAAGGAACGATATAGAAAAAAATATACCGTCAATATGCAAAAATGATGTACGTTTTATTTTAACTTCAGAAATTAGCTGTATATATAAGAAAAAAGATAAGGTAAGAAAAATTCATGTTGTAATATTTGCCCCAAACCTTACAACTGTAAAAAAAATTAATTCCACTTTAGATAAAATAGGTAATATTAAATCTGATGGCCGCCCGATTTTGGGTCTTGATGCCCGAAATTTACTTGAAATTGTGCTTGAAAGTCATCCTCAAAGTTTTTTAGTACCCGCGCATATCTGGACTCCGCACTTTTCTTTGTTCGGATCAGGAAGCGGATTTAATACCATAGAAGAATGTTTTGACGACCTTACTCCGCATATTTTTGCGCTTGAGACAGGGCTTTCATCTGATCCGCCTATGAATTGGAGAATTTCTGCTCTGGACAGATTTACTCTTATTTCTAATTCCGACGCGCATTCTCCTCAAAAACTTGCCCGTGAAGCAAATATTTTTTCATGTAAAAAAAGTTTTTCCGCAATAAAAAATGCGATGGAGACAAAGAATAAATTTGAAGGAACCATAGAATTTTTTCCGGAAGAAGGAAAATACCATTATGACGGACACCGTACATGCAAAAGGAGTCTAACTCCGGATGAAACAATTGCCAATCAGGGGAAATGCCCGGTTTGCGGTAGAGATGTTACTGTCGGAGTTATGCATAGAGTTGAGATACTGTCAGACAGGAAAATTGGAGAAAAATCCAAAACAGCCAAACCTTTTAAAAATTTAATCCCTTTAGTTGAAATAATAGCCGAGTCAGAGAAGGTAGGTTCCGGTAGTAAAAAAGTCGAAACTATTTATTTTAAACTTCTTAATATAATCGGAAATGAGCTTTATATCCTGCGGGAAGCTCCTTTGCCCGATATCGAAAAAGCAGGTTCTCCTTTACTTGCACCCGGCATTAAAAATATGCGTGAAGGAAATGTCCTTGTTGAGGCAGGATATGACGGTGAATATGGGAAAATAAAAGT